>DATAOT010000060.1:0-37580 GCA_036265615.1 Aestuariivirgaceae bacterium | reverse complement strand
ATCGTTGCAGAACCGGCGTGGCGCGAGTTGATGCCAGACTTCCTCGAGCGACTCGGCCACGCCACCCAGATGAGCCGTGTCACGCTGTTCGAGGCCCATCAGGATGCGGCTGGAGATCCCGTGCAGAGCTGCCGGTATGATTGGGCCGAGCCGGGTCTTGCCCCCATCTCGAATGATTCTCGATACCACAACATGCCGCTGCTTGAGCCCAATGGCAGCCTTGATGACTGGACGCAGCGCCGGATGCGCGGCGAAATCATCACCGCCAATTTGAGCGAGCTTACCGGCTACGCTCGGCAAGTCTTTCTCGAGCACGGCACCCATGGCTTTGTCTCCGTCCCGATCATGGTGGCGGGCAAATGGTGGGGCTTTCTGGGCTTTGACGACTGTCGCATCGAGCGCCAATGGAGCACCGCCGAGATCGACGTCCTGAAGACGGCAGCAGGCCTCGTCGCCGCGGCAATCGAGCGCGAGAGGGCGGAGAAGCTCGCCCAGGACGCCGAACGGCGACGCGCCAAGCTCGCCCGCTACTTTTCGCCCAACATCGTCGAGGAGCTCCTGTCATCGGGCGAAGAGAGCCAGACCAGGATCCAGACCGTCACCATCCTCTTTGCCGACATCTGGGGATTCACGCGGGCAAGCTCGGGCTTACCTGGACCTCAGGTCATGTCGCTCCTGCGCGAGTTCCTGAGCGTCGTCGAAGAGGCGGTGTTCGACAATCACGGCACGCTCGACAAATTTCTCGGCGACGGGCTCATGGCGACTTTCGGCACACCCTGGGTCGGGCCGCAGGACGCCACCAATGCTCTGCACTGCGCCTGCCAAATGGTCGACAAGGTCGCGGCTTGGAATGAGCGGCGCGCCAGATCGGGTCTGCCCGAGCTCTTCATCGGCGTCGGCATTCATCGCGGCGAGGTCGTGCTCGGCGAGATCGGTAGCGAGCGGCGGCTCGAATTTGCCGTCATCGGGGATGCCGTTAATGTTGCAAGCAGGCTTCAGGAGATGACCCGCAAGTTCCAGCTCGCCATTGTCGCCAGCGACGACGTGATCGGCGCCGCCCGAACCGAGTCGGGGTGGATCACGCGAGGCGTGTTTCGCCCCCTCGGGCCGCATGAGCTTCGCGGCCGCGACGGTCAGCTCAAGCTTTGGGGTCGCGCAGCCACCTTAAACTCGGTCAACAAATCGCCCGCTCTCGTTTCCGATTGATCTCTGTAGATCGGCCCGAATTTAAATCTGAAAATTGCTCGCGCTGGGATACAAGTACATAGGAGTAATTCTTGGCGCCATAACCACCTGAGTTCCTTGCCTAACAGCATAGAACTATATTACTACCACACTACGGACGCGTACGGATGGTTTGGACGTACGGCCAGATTCCACATTGATAATCAACCTTGCTCGTCCCTGATCGGCCGCTTTCTCCGCAACCGGCGAGAGTGCTCAGACCAATAATAGACTGATTTAGGGAACAATCACCTTTGGCAGTGAGTCTCTAGACGCCGCGGTTAAAAATAGATATAGGAGCCTCGTTTTAACACTGTCGGCAATAGATTTAGAAGAAAGAGGACTGTTCACCATGCCTACGGACAATCCGGACACAAATCTCATAGGTCAGATGTTTATGGCTTATGTGAGTAATAACACTGTTGACCCATCACAGGTCGAGAATGTGGTGCGGTCAATCAGCCGAGGATTATCCGGCACCTCGTCTGAAGTTCCGGCAGGGAAGGATCCTGCCGTCCCTGTCGATGAGTCAATAACGCCCGATTACCTGACTTGCCTCGAGGACGGGATGCAGTTCAAGTCGCTCAAGCGCCACCTCGGCATGCACGGGCTGACCCCTGATGAATATCGCACCAAGTGGGGACTTCCCAAGGATTACCCGATGGTGGCTCCGAAATACGCCAAAGCGAGATCGCGGCTGGCCAAGAAAATCGGACTGGGACGCAAGAGGAAGGCCGGCTGAGCGCGCCCCGCTCATCCCTGCTGACGGAACAGGAATTCGGATGTAGGGTCCTGCTGTCTTGCCACCGCAGGAGGACATCAGTGCGACCTCTCGTGATAGCGCTTTCGATAGCGCTCCCAAGCGCGAGCGGCGTTTCCGTTCAGGCCGCCTCGCCGGACGATTTGGACCAGATCGCGAGAACCGAGATCTGCCCCGCCGACCTGCACCCTTACCGCAGCGTGCCGCTGAGCGAGGCCTGCCCGGAACATCGGCTGAACGCCATATCGCCCGACCAGATGATCCAGTGTCGCGATGACTGGCTGAAAGACGATGCCAAGATCACCCGCTACAACCAATTCGTTCAACGCTGCGGCTCCAGTTCGAAGGCCCGACCGGTCGCCGAGAACATCGGCGAGATGGGCCAAGGCGGCCGTTCGACGGTTTGGAAACAGAACGGATCGAGTCCGTCAAAGATTCTGAGCTACCCGCCTGGCCAGTCGACCAGCGTGGCAAAGGGGGGTGAAGACCGCATTCCTTCAACCTCCATTCAACCTGCCTCCGCGCAGCCGACCTGCATGGACGCTTGCATGCTCGATCCCAAGATGCGAGGCACCGCCCCGGGATCGCCCGCCCGCAAAGCGTTGTGCCTGCTGAGTTGCAGCATCACGCAATAGCGTTCGCAAGCCTCGCTCCGAGGCTCGCGTCCTCGCCAGCGATCATCCGGGCTGCTCGACCGATGCCACCGGAGCATTCTCGAGCATGACCCGCACGGCCCCGATGCCGGAAACCGCTCCGGCGAGCAGCGTCGCCGTCACCAGAGCCGCGAGGATCTTGCGCAGGAAGGAGATGTCGGCATTCGTGTCATACATCGGCGTCGCCTTTGCAAAGTGCTGCCTTTGCAAAGCCCTCTCCAAGGTTCCTGAGGAGTGCCATCCCCGCTCCTCGCTGTCCCTTATCAAAGTTGCAGGCTTGAGATTGTTCCAGCCGCCATGGAGCCTGCAGTGGCAAATCCCACAGCCTGCCTCGGCTCGACGGCGAGCAATGTCTGGTTGCAGCAATCTAGAACGGGTCTTCGGCGGCAACGATCTCGCCGACCCTGTAACTCCAGTCGAGCTCGCGAACCCGGCGGCGGTTTGGCAGCCGCGCATACGCTGCCAGGGCCCGCACCTCGCCTGCCGGTATTGTGACATGGAGGGGAAATTCGAGATCTCCGGCCTTTTCGCAAACACCCGCCGCATCGCGGCGGGCACAGTCGCGAATTTCGACCTCGATGGTGATTTGCGCCACCGTCGCCTCGGGATGGTGGTTCTGAACCTTGCCCGTGAGCTTGAAGATCTCGTCGCCGACGAGCTGCATGTCCTTCAATTCGATCTGGCTCTTGGAAATCACCGATTCCAGCTTCTGCTCCTCCTGCTGCCGCTGCAGGTAGCTCGCGCCGATATAGGACACGATCGCTCCGACGACCGCCACGATGCCGCCCACGGTCAGGATCAGGGCTTTCTTCGACGGCACGAAAGACGCAGCGATGGAGAGGGATGCGAGCAGCAGGATTGCCGCCCCGATATCGATGAGATAACCCATGCCGGCTGATCTAGCATTGCGAGCGCAACGGAGAAAGCTGCTACGAGTTCGCCGTAATCGGTTCTGGCCGCCAGGGCACCCCGCCCGCCGGCCCTCGATCGGCCGCCCGCGCCAGCGGGTGTCGATGCTGATCCGCTCGACCATGCCTAGGATTTCCGCGGGTTCGACCGGGGCAATCTGCGAAGCGGGATCGACCGCGACGGTGCTGGCGTTACCTCTGATCGACAGCAAGGAGCAAGACCATGCCTGCACCCAAGGCTCGCGCCATCGGCATCAACCACGTCGCGCTCGAAGTCGGCGACATCGAGGAGGCTCTGGCATTTTACCGCCGTCTGTTCGACTTCACCTTGCGCGGCCAGGACAGCAATTCCGCTTTCATCGATCTCGGCGATCAGTTTCTGGCGCTGCAGAAGGGCCGAAGGCAGCCTGCCGATGACGGCCGACACTTCGGCCTTGTGGTGGACGACAAGGAGGCGGTGCGCAATGCCCTCATCGAGGCAGGAGTAGAGCCGCTGCCCGGACGCTTTCTCGATTTCCGCGATCCCTGGGGCAACCGCTTCGAGATCATCGGCTATGACAACATCCAGTTCAGCAAGGCCGAGAATGTGCTCCGCGGCATGAAGCTCAGCCATCTTGCCAAGAACGCCAGCGCCTTGAAGGAGCTCGCCGACAAGGGCATGGCGCCGGATTGAAAGCCGATGGTCGAACCGCAGCGTGTCAAGGATCTGAACGACACCCCGGAGCGTTCCGGCTCCTACGTCCTTTACTGGATGCAGCAGTCCCAGCGCGCGAGCTTCAACCCGGCGCTCGAGACGGCCGTCGCTTTCGCGAACCGGCTTGGCCTGCCGCTGTTGGTCGGTTTCGGCCTCACCAGTTCCTATCCGGACGCCAACGCCCGCCACTACACCTTCATGCTGCAGGGGCTGGCCGAGGTCGAAGCAGCACTGCGCGAGCGCGCCATCGGATTCGATCTGCGCCTCGGCTCGCCGGAGCGCGTCGCCATCGAGCTCGCCAAGGACGCCGCCGTTCTGGTCTGTGACCGGGGCTATCTGCGCCATCAAAAGGCTTGGCGCGATATGGTCGCCCGCTCGGTCGAGTGTCGCGTGGTGCAGGTCGAGGGCGACGCTGTGGTGCCTGTCGAGATCGCCTCCCACGCAAGTGAAATCGGCGCCCGCACGCTGCGCCCGAAGATCCTCCGCTGGCGCGACGATTTCATGCGGCCGCTGCGCGCCCAGAAGGTGGCGATATCTGCCGACAAGCTCGATCGGTCGCGATCGCTCGACCTTTCCGATGTCACGAGGCTTGTCGCAGAGCTTCGCATCGACCATGCGGTCACCCCCGTGTCGCGCTTCATCGGAGGCACTCGCGAAGCCCAGCGGCGCCTGCGGCAATTCACGACCCGCGCGCTGGTGAATTATGCCGAGGCCCGCTCCGAGCCGGCCAAGGCACAGGTGTCCTTTCTCGGCGCCTATCTGCATTTCGGCCAGATCTCGCCGGTCCAGATCGCCCTTGCGGTCCGCGACGCCGCCGCCGATCAGCCTGACCGTGCCGCCTATCTCGATGAGCTGATCGTCAGGCGCGAGCTTGCCATCAACTTCGTCGAATACGCGCCGTCCTACGACACCTATGACGCCGTTCCGAGCTGGGCGCGCGACACCCTTGAGCAACACCGCAAAGACCCGCGGCCGCACCTCTATGAGATCAATGAGCTGAAGGCTGCCGCCACCGCCGATCCCTATTGGAATGCCGCCATGCGTGAGATGGTGGTGACCGGTTACATGCACAATCACATGCGCATGTATTGGGGCAAGAAAATCCTTGAATGGACCAACGCCCCCGAGCAGGCCTTCGCGACCGCCCTCGCCCTCAACAACCGTTACTTCCTTTGCGGTCGCGATCCGAGCTCCTATGCGAATATCGGCTGGTGCTTCGGCCTGCATGACCGCCCATGGCCGCAACGCCCGATCTTCGGCACCGTGCGGTCGATGACCGCCGCCGGGCTTAGGCGCAAGACCGACATCGATGCCTATGTCGAGCGGGTGGAAGAGCTCTGCGCCTGAGCCGGCGTTACGGCTTGGCGATCGGCCACACCAGCATCACGAGGGGGACGCCGATTGCCAGCACCATGATCGAGAGCGGCAATCCGAGCTTCCAGTAATCGCCGAACCGATATCCCCCCGGTCCCATCACCAGCGTGTTGCACTGATGCCCGAACGGCGTGAGAAAATCGCAGGCCGCGCCGATTGCCGTCGCCATCAGGAACGCATCGGGGTTGTAGCCGAGCTTAGCTGCAAATCCTGCCGCCACCGGCGCCATCATCAGCACGGTCGCCGCATTGTTGAGAAAGGGCGTGACCGCCATGGCCGCTACCATCACCATCAGCAACGAACCGTATGGTGGCAGGCTCAGCGCCATGCGCGACAGCCAGTCGGCAATAAGCTCGGTGCCGCCGGTCGTGCGGATGGCGTCGCTGACCGGAATCAGCGCACCGAGCAGCACCAGAATGGGCGCGTCGATGGCCTCGTAGGCCTGCTTCAAGGTGAGCGAGCCGATGAGGATCATGAGGACGGCGGCACCGAAGAACCCGACCGCGACAGGAACCAGGTGAAACGCGATGAGGCCGAGCGCGGCCAGCAGCAGCAAGGCCGGCAAGAGCCGCCGTCTGGTCTGGCCAAGCTGGAAATCCCGCCCGACCAACGGCAGCAAGCCGAGCTCCACCAGTGCTTCCGGCAGCAGCCCGACGGGGCCCCTGAGAACGACGAGGTCGCCGGCGCGAAAGCGGATCGTTTCGAGACGTCGGGTAATCTGCTGGCCGCTTCGGCTGAATGCCACGAGCTCGACGCCCAAGCGCCCTAATCCGGCATGCGCCGCCGCTCTGTCGATGAGTGCAGATCCGGCGGTCACCACCGCCTCGACGAAGCCGTCTTCGTGGTGATCGCCTTCCTTGTCGTGCCCCACCGCAAGCGCAAGCCCTGCCCTCTTGACCAATTGATCGAGAGCCTCGGCCTCGCCCTGAAGCAGGAGGATGTCGCCCTCGAGCAGCGTCCAGTCCCGGCTCGGCGTGTAGCGTCTGAACCGTTCGCGGATGATGGTCGAGACAACCACTTCGCCTTCGCTCGCCGCTTCGAGCTCCTCCACCGTTCGACCGATGAAGGGGGAATCCGGCCTGAATTGCGTCTCTGTCGTGTAGCGGATTTTCAGTGCACTTTCGATCAGTCCCATGCCGCTCTGCCGTGCCTGGAGCAGCCGGTGGGCAAAAGCCAGGAGCAGCACGCCCCCGGCTGCGATGCAGGCACCCACGGGGAAGAAGTCGAACATGGCGAATGGCTGCCCCGTAAGCTGCTCGCGGATTTTGGAGACGATGATATTCGGCGATGTGCCGATCAGCGTCATCAGGCCGCCAAGCAGCGAACCGAATGACATCGGCATCAGCAGCTTTGACACCGGCGTGCCGGTCCTGCGCTCGAGCTGGAAGGCGACCGGCATGAATGTCGCGAGCGCGCCGATGTTCTTCACGAGAGCCGAGAGCAGCGTTACCGAGGAGACCAGCACAACGACCTGGCGATTGATGGTGGTGAGAAACGGCAGGACGCCCCGGAACAGGACCTCGACCACCCCCGATCGCGCCACCGCCGCGCTGACCACGAGCGCTGAAGCGACGATCACCACCACGTCGTCCGCGAAACCTGAAAACGCCCGATCGGCAGGCACGATGCCCACCGCGACCGACGCGAGCAGCGCCAGCAGAGCGACGAGGTCGTAGCGCACGCGCCCCCATGCGAACATGACCATCGTCAGGCCGATGATGGCAAATGCAAGCGACTGCTGCGCGTTCATTCAGCTTCGGAGTCGTCCGGGTGAGCACCATCCATGTCCCGGTGCGGTTCGACGACACGTCGCAGCTGCTCGAGATCCGCCGAGCTCAGATGCTTCGACAGATCGCTCAGCACCACGATGCCGATCGGCTTGTTTGCAGCGTCGACGACGGGCAGTCGACGAACCTGGCGCTTCTTCATTTCGGCGATCGCCTGCTCCACCGAATCGTTCTCGCTGCAGACGAACAGGGTTGACGACATGACATCTCCAACCGACACCGCACCTGGGTCCCTGCCCTCGGCGACCAGCCGGATGATGATGTCGCGACTCGTGAGAATTCCACAAAGCCCCTCTTGACTGCCTACGAGAATGGCGCCGACATCCGCCTCCGCCATGCGGATCGCAGCCTCCTTGACCGTCATGTCGGGGGACACGATTTCAAGGCCCCTGGTCATCACCTGATCAATCCGCATCGAGCAGGCCTCGCGATCAAGCCGACTTCAACGAGCCTTCGGCGAGCTTGTTCCCTTGCACCGGCTCGGGATCGACGCGGGCCGGCATCACGCTGCCCGCGAGCGCGTGTCGAAAAAGCGCATGCCCTGCCCTTCGAGCACCAGACAGGTCAGGCGCCCGGTGAGAAAGGCGCCCGTATCGACGTTGATCCGGTTGGTCATCACCTCGGGCTCCTCGGTCGGGGTATGTCCGTGAATGATGACCTTCCCGTGATCGCGCTGGGAGTTGAGAAACGGCTCTCGGATCCACAGCAGATCGTCCTCGCTCTGCGCCTCGAGCGCGAGTCCGGGCTTGATTCCGGCATGGGCGAAGAAATATCCGCCCCGAGCATAGCTGAGCTCGGTTGCTTGCAGGAAGCCGAGATGAGAGGCCGGAAGAGCCGCGGCGAGCGCGTCCCTGAGCTGCCTCGCATCGTTGAGGCTGACCGGCAGCCTCGGCGCCAAGCCGTAGGACAGCAGCGTCTCGAGCCCGCCGAACCGGCTCCAATCGGCAAGCACCCCCGGCTCATGGAGAAAGTCGAGCATCGCCTGCTCGTGATTGCCGCGCAGGCAGTGACGCTCGCCGGCAACGGCGGGATGCGTCAGCAGCGTCGCAATCACCTCGCGTGAGCTTGGTCCGCGATCGATATAGTCGCCGAGAAACACCTCCACCGCCGATCGGCAGGGGTTCTTGTCGAGATCGGCAGCGATCCTGGCGAGGATCATCCGCAAGAGGTCGACCCGCCCGTGAATGTCGCCCACGGCATAGATGCGCAAACCCTCGGGCAGCCTCTCGCGAGCCGGCATCGAACCGGCGCCAAAGAACCTGCGAAGGGCGCTGATCACGAACTGTTCCCGAGGCCTCGAAGATGAATCCGCCGATGCCTTTCTGCGCGAGAATCGGTGGGAGAGCAACGCTTCGATCGCACAACCGGCAAGGGACGAGCCCGGCAGCATACACCAACCCTTTCGCCGATCCCCACCATGCCCGTCCTTGACCCGCCGGGGTCCCCCTCCTAAGGTTCCCGGCTGCAGCGTTCCAGCACGATCGGAACTGAAAGCAATCCCGGTGCGGCCGACCCAATGCGGGGCCAATTCCGCGGGCTGCCGAGGAGATGGCCTCGCCGGCATGGGCCGGTTTAGGCGGTGCGAACCCTGCCGATGCCAACGGGAGCCCGCCATGCCAGACCATCCTCAGCGCTCCGCCATTCCAACCGCAGGACCGCGATGACCCGCCTCGGCGTCATGCTATGCGGTCATGGCAGCCGCAACCGGCTTGCCACCGCCGAATTCGCCAATCTTGCCGACAAGCTTGCCGCGGCCTTCCCGCAATGGCCGGTCGAGCACGGCTATCTGGAATTTGCCACACCGGTCATCCGCGACGGCCTCGATGCTCTGCTGCGCCGCGGCGTCACCCGCATCCTCGCCGTTCCCGGCATGCTCTTCGCGGCCGGCCACGCCAAGAACGACATCCCCTCGGTGCTCAACCGCTACGCCGCCGAGCGCGGTATCACGGTCGACTACGGCCGCGAGCTCGGCATCGAGCGACGCATGATCGAGGCGGCAGGCGCCCGCATCCGCCAGGCCCTCGATGCCGCCCCGAAGCCGGTGCCGCTGAGCGACACGCTGCTGGTGGTGGTGGGGCGCGGCTCCTCCGATCCCGATGCCAATTCCAACGTCTCCAAGGTCACTCGCATGCTGGTCGAGGGCTTCGGCTTCGGCTGGGGCGAGACCTTCTACTCCGGCGTCACCTTCCCCCTGGTCGAGCCCGGCCTGCGCCATGCCGTCAAGCTCGGCTTTCCGCGCATCGTGGTCTTCCCCTATTTCCTGTTCACCGGCGTGCTGGTCAGCCGCATCTACCGCCATGCCGAGCGCGTGGCCGAGGACCATCCCGATATCGAATTCATCAACGCGCCCTATCTCAACGATCATCCGCTGGTCATCGACACCTTCCGCGACCGGGTCGCCCAGGTCCTCGAGGGCGACATCAACATGAACTGCGGCCTCTGCAAATACCGCGCCCAGGTGCTCGGCTTCGAGACCGAGGTCGGCACGCCGCAGATAAGCCACCATCATCATGTCGAGGGCATCGGCAGCGGCTGCCGCCTGTGCGACGGCGCCTGCACCGGCGCCTGCCAGCACGAGCCCGAACCTCCGCAACCGCATCATCACCGCCATCACGACCATCATCATCATCATCATTCCCATAAGCACGATCACCACCACCGCAATGCCTATCCCCATGCCGATCACCCGCTCGGGCCGCGCACCTTGAAGAGCCGCTGAATGGCCGCTGCCCCTGTCCTCGACTATCTTCGCGATCCGGCAAGGATCTATGCCGAGTCCTTGGCGATCATCCGTGCCGAAGCCAAGCTTGCGGGCCTCTCTCCGCCGATCGCCGCCATGGCCGAGCGGCTCATCCATGCGAGCGGCATGACCGACATCGTTGCCGATCTCCGCTACGACCCATCGGTTGCTGCAAGCGTTGCCGCCGCCCTCGCGACCGGCGCGCCGATCCTCACCGATTGCGAGATGGCGCTGAAGGCCATAAGCCCGGTGAAGCTGCCGGCCGCCAATGAGCTCGTCTGCCTGCTGAACGATCCCCGCGTGCCGGGCCTTGCTCGCCGTCTCGCCACCACCCGTTCGGCCGCCGCCGTCACCCTCTGGCCGGAGCGGCTCGATAATGCGGTGGCCGTCATCGGCAACGCCCCCACCGCCCTCTTCGCCCTCATCGAGGGCCTCGATCGCGGCTGGCCGAAGCCGGCGGCGATCATCGCCTTTCCCGTCGGCTTCGTCGGCGCTGCCGAGGCCAAGCAGGAGCTGGCCCGCGACAGCCGCGGCGTCCCCTTCATCACCCTGCTCGGGCGGCGCGGCGGCTCCGCCATGGCGGGAGCGGCGGTGAATGCCATCGTCTATGGAGGCCTCGGTGAGGGAAGAGAAGGCAGTAGGCAGTAGGCAGTAGGCAATAGGAAAGAGGCAATAGGCAGTGAACGGTGCTCTTGCCTACTGCCTACTGCCTACCCGCTGCGGCGAGGAGAGATTGTGAAGAACCGATCATGACCACGCCCTGGATCACCATCGTCGGCATCGGCGAGGATGGCCGCGACGGCCTGAGCCGCAAGGCTCTCGCGGTCATCGATGCCGCGGCGCATGTCGTCGGCTCGGAACGCCAGGCGGCGCGGCTCGGCGCCGTTCGCGGCGAGATCCACCACTGGCCGAGCCCGATCGAGGGCATGTTCGACAGGATCGCGAAATGGCAGGGGTCGCCGACGGTCGTGCTCGCCAGCGGTGATCCGATGATGTTCGGCATCGGCAAAACGCTGCTTGCCCGGTTCGCCGCCGACGAGATCGCGATCCTGCCGCAGTTGTCGGCCTTCTCGCTCGCCGCCGCCCGCCTCAAATGGCCGTTGCAGGATGTCGACACCCTTTCGCTGCATGGTCGCCCTGCCTGCCTCATCGAGCCGTTGATCGCCCCTGGCAATCGCATCCTGGCCCTGACCAGCGGTCGTTCGACCATTGCCGAGGTGGCGAAAAGGCTGACCCGGCGCGGCTTCGCTCAAAGCCGGATCACGGTGCTCGAGCACATGAACGGCGATGCCGAGCGCCTGACGAGCTTCGCGGCCGTCGACGCCGAGGCCGCGCCGAATGTCTCCGACTTCCACACGCTTGCCATCGAGTGCCGCGCCGATCCCGATGCGGTCATCCTGCCGCGCATTCCAGGCCTGCCGGATGCGGCCTTCCGGCATGACGGTCAGCTGACCAAGCGCGAGGTGCGCGCCTCGACCATCGCCGCCCTCGCCCCATCGCCGCACCGGCTCCTCTGGGATGTCGGCGCCGGCTCAGGCTCGGTCGCCATCGAATGGATGCGGGCCGCCCGCAATGCCCGCGCCATCGCCTTCGAGCGTGAACCTCGGCGCCTCGCCATGATCGCCGCCAATGCCGAGGCGCTGGGCGTGCCCGACCTCGCGATCGTGCCCGGAACGGTGCCGGCGAGCCTCGCCGACCAGCCCGCGCCGGATGCCGTCTTCATCGGCGGCGGTATCTCCGATGCGGCGGTCTTCGCAGCCATCTGGCCGCGGCTCGCAGCGGCTGGCATGCTGGTCGCCAACGCCGTCACCCTCGAAGGCGAAGCCCGCCTCGTTGCGCTGCAGAAGCAGCATGGCGGCGATCTCGTCCGCATCGACATCGCCCATCTCGAGTTGCTCGGCCAATGGCGGAGCCTGCGGCCGACCATGCCGGTCCTGCAGTGGCGGGTGCGCAAGCCATGGTAGCGCCCGCCACCTTGTACGGCGTCGGCGTCGGTCCGGGCGATCCGGAATTGCTGACGCTCAAGGCTCGACGGATCATCGCCAGCGTGCCGGTCGTCGCCTATCCCCTGACGGCGTCGGGCGACAGCCTGGCCCGCCGCATCGCCTCGGCCCATCTGCCGGCCGGTATCGTCGAGCTCCCGGTGGCGCTGCCGATGGTCGTCGAGCGCGAACCGGCCCAAGCTGCCTATGACCGCGCCGCCTCGGCCATCGCCGACCATCTCGCGGCCGGCCGCGACGTCGCCTTCCTGTGCGAGGGCGACCCGTTTTTCTACGGCAGCTTCATGTATCTTCATGCGCGGCTGGAGCGCGACTTCCCGATCATCGTCGTGCCAGGCGTGCCGTCGCTCATGGCCGCTGCGGCGGCGGCCGGTCGGCCCCTGGCTTCGCGCAACGACGTCATGACCATTCTGCCCGCCCCTCTCGACGCCGAGCGGCTGAGCCGGGCGATCGCCGGCAGCGACTCGGTGGCGATCGTCAAGATCGGCCGCCACTTCTCGAAAGTTCGGAGCCTTCTCGTCGCGGCGGGCCTTGCCGACCGCAGTGTCGTCATCGCCCGTGCCACCCACCCCGACCAGGAGATCACCCGGCTTGCCGACATCGCCGAGGGCGAGCAGCCCTATTTCTCCACCATCCTCGTCTACAAGGGCAGCGCGCCATGGTGAGCCGCCCCGCCGTGATTTTCGTGACGCGCGCCAGTGAATCGCTCGCCCATGAGATCGCCTCCCGACTCGACGGCGAGGTGATGCGGGGCACGGCGGCGCTCGTCGCCGCCTTTCGTGCCGACCGCCCGATCATTGCCCTCTGTGCCACGGGAATCGTCATCCGCACGCTCTCGGCCCATCTTGCCGACAAGGCGCACGATCCGCCGGTGGTGGCGGTGGCGGAGAACGGCTCCCACGCCGTGCCGCTGCTTGGCGGTCATCATGGCGCCAACGCGCTCGCCCGCACCATCGCCGATCTGCTGGGCGGGACGGCGGCGATCACCACCGCGAGCGACGCGCGCTTCGGCGTGGCACTCGATGATCCGCCGCCCGGCTGGTCGCTTGCCAATCCCGAGCATCACAAGCGCTTTGCGTCAGCCCTGCTCGATGGCGCCGAGGTTCGTCTGGTCGGTCACGCCCCATGGCTCGCCGGACTGCCGCTCGCCGCCAACGCCGCGCTCACCATCCGTGTCGCCGAAGAGCTTGCGCCCGGCAGTGACAGCGAGCTCGTTTACGTGCCGCGCACCCTGGCGCTGGGGGTCGGTTGCGAGCGTGGCACTGCGGCCGCGGAGCTGATCGCGCTTGCGACCGACGCCTTGGCCGCGCGCAACCTGAGCACGATGGCGGTTGCGGGCGTGTTCTCGCTCGATCTCAAGTCCGACGAAGCGGCGGTGCTGGCGCTGGGCGGCGCCCTCGATGTCCCCAACCGCTTTTTCTCCGTCGAGGAGCTCGAGGCCGAGACGCCGCGCCTCGCCAATCCCTCCGAGATCGTCCGGCGCGAAGTCGGCGTCGCCGGGGTCGCCGAAGCCGCCGCGCTCGCTGCTGGCGGGCCCGAGGCGGTTCTGCTGATCGAAAAAACCCGCTCGGCGCGCGCCACACTGGCCGTGGCGCAAGCCCCCTGTCCGCTCGTCAACCTCAGGGGCCGCCCGCGCGGCAGGCTGTCGGTGGTCGGGCTCGGGCCTGGTGCCAGCGCCTGGCGCAGTGCCGCCGCTGTCGCAGCGCTGACCCGCGCCACCGACTGGGTCGGTTACGCGCTCTATCTCGATCTTGCCGCCGATCTGGCCACGGGCCAGGTCCAGCATCGCTTTCCCCTCGGCGCCGAGGCGGACCGCGTCCGCCACGCCCTGACGCTTGCCGGCGAGGGCCATGACGTCGCTCTCCTCTGCTCCGGCGATGCCGCGATCTACGGCATGGCGAGCCTCGCCGCGGAAATGCTGGACGAGACGGCTTCCCTCGCCATCGCGCCGGCCTGCCGGCGCGTCGCGCTGGAGATCGTTCCCGGGATCTCGGCTTTCCAGGCAGCCTCCGCCGCAGCCGGCGCCCTGATCGGTCATGACTTCTGCTGCATATCATTATCCGATCTCATGACGCCCTGGGCGGCGATCGAGAAGCGGCTTTGCGCCGCCGCCCAAGGCGATTTCGTCACTGCCCTCTACAATCCCCGCTCGTTGCGCCGCCGCGACCAGCTCGACCGGGCGATCGCCATCCTGAGGGCGCATCGTGAGCCCTCGACGCCGGTCGTGACCGCGTCCAATCTCGGACGCAGCGGCGAGCGGATCACCATCGCCAGGCTTTGCGATTTCGATGCCGATGCGGTCGACATGCTCACCATCGTCATCGTCGGATCGCGGCAGAGCCGCAGCTTTGCCCGCAGCGACGGCACCATTGTTGCTTATACGCCGCGCGGCTATGACCTGAAGCGGGAGGAACCGGCATGACCGTGCACTTCATCGGCGCAGGTCCCGGCGCCCCCGATCTCATCACCCTCAGGGGGCATGCCTTGATCCGCTCCTGCCCGGTCTGCCTCTTTGCCGGCTCGCTGGTGCCGGCGGCGATCGTGGCCGCCGCCCCGCCGGGAGCCCGCGTTCTCGACACCGCCTCGATGTGCCTCGACGACATCCTGGCCGAGATGGCGGCGGCCCATCGAATGGGCAAGGACGTGGCCCGCGTCCATTCGGGCGATCCCTCGCTCTATGGCGCCATAGCCGAGCAGATGCGCGGCCTCGAGCGCCTTGGAATTCCCTATGATGTCTGCCCCGGCGTACCCGCCTATGCCGCTGCCGCCGCCAGCCTCAAGCTCGAGCTGACCCTCCCGGAGGTCGCCCAGACCATCATTCTCACTCGCACCACCATGCAGGCCAGCGCCATGCCGCCGGGCGAGGAGCTCGCCCTGCTCGGCCGCTCGCGCGCCACCCTGGCCATTCATCTCTCGGTCAGGAACCTGCGTTTCATCGAGCGCGCCCTGACGCCGCATTATGGCGGCGACTGCCCGGCCGTGGTCGTTTACCGGGCCAGCTGGCCGGACGAGCGGATCATTCGCGCCACGCTTTCCACCATCGCCGCCAAGGTGCGTGTCGCCAAGATCACGCGCACGGCGCTCATCCTGGTCGGGCACGTCCTCGACAGCCACCATTTCCGCGACTCGGCGCTCTACGACCCGGGGCATGAGCACGTGCTCAGGAATCGGCGAAGTGCCGCCGCTGACGAACCCGCTCCTCGAGCGCGAGCACCGCGTTCCGGGTGATCGGCACCCGTTCCGCCCATTCGACGTCGCTGCGCTTGAGCCCGATATCCCGCAGCAGATAGTCGTCGAGGCTCGCGAGGTGCTTGATCGAGCGCCGTGCCTGCCAATGCCGGAACAGTGCGCCGGGGTTGAGGAAGCTCGTGATTTCGCCGAGATCGAAGGCCCGCTCCTCGAGAAATTCCCTGGTCATTTTCATTGCCCTTTCGGTTTTCCTATAGATGAAAAATGAGCCTGCACGCGCATTGCGACAAACGAGTAATCAGCCTTATATTTGTGAGGACAGCTCACAGATGTAGCCGCCCGTGGTCCGCCATCTTCCGCCCCTCAATTCGCTGCGCGCCTTCGAGGCTGCAGCCCGGCTTTTGAGCTTTTCCAAGGCCGCCGACGAACTCCATGTGACCCATGGCGCGGTGAGCCGCTCCGTCCGCCAGTTGGAAAGCGATCTCGGAATTCAGCTGTTTGAGCGGACCACCCGTTCCGTGCGCCTGACGCCTGCGGCAGCCGCCTATGCCCAGGAAATCCGCAGCGCTCTCGACCTGCTCGCGGCCGCCACGACGTCCGTTTCGCGGCAGCGCTCGTCAGACATGCTCAACGTGACCACGGTCGATTCCTTCGCCGCCAAATGGCTGGTGCCGCGGCTGTTCCGTTTCCGCCGCGCCTATGGCGAGATCGATGTGCGCCTGTCGACATCGGAACGCCTGGCCGATTTCGTCAAGGATGGCATGGACATCGCCGTCCGCTATGGCCAGGGCCGTTATCCCGGGCTTCAGTCGGAACTGCTGATGGAGGAGGATTTGTCACCGGTCTGCAGCCCGGCGCTGCTGGGCGGGCCGCAGCCTCTGCGCACCCCGGAAGACCTCAAATATCACACGCTGATACACGATGATTTTCACGTGAACTGGTCGATGTGGCTGCGCACCGCCGGCATCACCGGCATCGATCCTCATCGCGGCCCCGCCTTCTATTCCTCGGAACACGCCCTCCAAGCCGCCGTGCTGGGCCAGGGCGTCGTCCTCGGCCGCAGCGCCCTCGTCGCAGACGATCTGGCGGCTGGACGCTTGATACGGCCGTTCACGATCCGCCTTCCTGCCGGCCTTGCCTACTACATCGTTTATCCCTCTCTCAAACGCCCGCCCGTCAAGGCATTTCGCGACTGGCTTCTCGCCGAGGCCTTGGCCGAACGATCGCCTCCCGCGGGACCGCCTACGAGCGCGGATTCGCCGCCCGCCGAAGCCGATCATTGATGGCAAGCCCTAGGCCTGTCTCGGGGATCGGCATCACGGCGATACGCGGCACATTGCGCTCGTCGAGCTCATGCAGCACCCGGAACAGGTTGCCGGCCGCCTCGACGAGATCGCCGCGCGCCGAGAGCGTGACCGTCTCGCCGCGATGGCTCTCGGCCGGCGCCCCGAAGGTGACCAGCACCTCGCCGGGCTCGGCGACAACCGCATTCAACCTGAGCGACGCCCGCGGCGCATAGTGGCTGGCAAGTTGCCCCGGGCTTCCCGGCCGGTCGGGATTTCCTTCCCTCGCCCGCAAAGGCCGACCGAGCAGTCTTTCGAGCGCCTCGCGCGGCACCCCGCCCGGCCGCAACAGCGCCGGCTCGTCATCGAGGCAGGCCACGATCGTCGATTCGATGCCGATCGCCGTCGCTCCGCCGTCCAGCACCGCCGCGATCCGACCGCCGAGTGTGCCGACCACGTGAGCGGCGAGCGTCGGGCTCAGCCGCCCGGACGGGTTGGCGCTCGGAGCCGCAATCGGCCGGCCCACCTGCTCCAGCAGCGACTGGGCCAGCCGATGGGCCGGCAGGCGCAGGCCGATGCTGTCGAGACCGGCGGTGGCCAGACGCGACACCGGCGATGAGGCCCGCCGCGGCACGACCACCGTCAAAGGCCCCGGCCAGAAGGCTTTTGCAAGCTTGTGCGCCACCGGATTGAAGCTCCCGTGCTCGGTGGCCGCGGCAAGGCTCGCGACATGGATGATCAGCGGGTTGAAGCTTGGTCGGCCTTTGGCTTCGAACAGCCGGGCGACCGCCTCGTCGTTGGTGGAATCGGCGCCGAGCCCATAGACCGTCTCGGTGGGAAAGGCCACCAGCGCGCCGTCTCGCAGGAGGCCTGCGGCGACCGCCGGATCCGCGGTGACGATCGTCATGAGGCCCGGACCGGCCAGGAGAAGATCACGCCCTCGAAGGCGTCGGCGCCCCGGCCGATCGCCGTCACGGCCTCCACCATCCTGCCGTCCCGGCCGAGCAGCTCATCGGCAATCGCCACCATCCGGCGGTTCGGGCTCGCCACCGCCGAATGGCCCCTGAGTTCCCAGGCGAGTTCCGCCTCGTCGGCTCTCGGCATCAGCGCGCACATGGCCGTGAAGGCGGCGGCGGTCGAACGGCTGATCCCGGCATAGCAATGGATGAGCAGCGGCCCGGACCGGTCCCAGCCGGCGACGAAATTGAGGATTTCCTCAACATGCCAGGGCTCGGGATGAGTATAGCCCTCAAGCGGCTCGGTGATGTCGTGCAGCATCAGCCGCAGATGACAATCGCGCGGCAGCGGCAGGGTCGGCGGCGTCATCTCCGGCCCGAGCAGGCTCACCACATGCGACACCTTATGGCTCTCGACGAGGCCCGGCACGGCATTGAGCGGACAAACGATGATCATTGCCTGAACACACCTACACCAGCGCCCGGAAGCGCGCCAGATAGCGCTGGCTCGCCTCTTCCGCCGGCATCGGCGCCAGTTTCGTCAGGCGGCTGGCACGCCGGCGCCCCAGATTGGGCAGCCGGCCGAAGAACCGTTCCGCCTCCTCATGGCTGAAGCCGGCGAGCTGGGTCGCCTCGAGAAAGGCCGCCGCCTTGTCGGCCCGCTTGAGGATGCGGGCAGTCGGCTCGGGCACCTCGGGCGGCAGGCTGAAGCGCACATGAATCGCCCTGAGCAGCCGGTTCTCGAAGGCCCGGTAGTCGAGGCCGAGAGCTGCCTTGAAGGGCGAGATCATGTCGCCGATCACATATTCCGGCGCATCATGCAGGAGCGCCGCCAGCCGCCACATCCGGTCGAGCTCGGGCTCGACCATCGCGGCGATCTCCTCCACCATGACGCAGTGCTGCGCCACCGAGAAGGCGCAATCGCCGCTCGTCTGGCCGTTCCACCGCGCCACCCGCGCCAGCCCATGGGCGATGTCCTCGATCTCGATATCGAGCGGCGAGGGGTCGAGCAGGTCGAGCCGCCGCCCCGACAGCATGCGCTGCCAGGCACGCGGCGGAGCCTCGGTGCCGCGCTGCATCGCCATTACCGTCGCCGCATCGACAGCCGCTTCACCGCCTCGTGGCGGTGGCACGTCACCACGTGGTCATTGACCATGCCGACCGCCTGCATGAACGCATAGACGATCGTTGGCCCGACGAATTTGAATCCGCGTTGCCGCAGATCCTTGGAGATGGTGCGGGCAAGCGGCGTTTCGGCAGGAATGTCGCCCATGCCGCGGAACCCGTTCTGGATCGGCCTGCCCTCTACGAAACTCCAAAGATACGGGCCGAACCCCTGCTTCGCCTCGATCTCGAGATAGGCGATGGCATTGCTGATGCTGGCATCGATCTTGGCGCGGTTGCGCACGATGCCGGTATCGGCCATCAGCCGCTCGCGTTCCGCCGCCCCGTAGCGCGCCATCCGCGCCGGATCGAACCCGTCGAAGGCGGCGCGGAAGGCATCCCGCTTGCGCAGGATGGTGATCCACGAGAGCCCGGCCTGGAAGCCGTCGAGAAGCAGCTTCTCGAACAGCGCGCGGGAGTCGTGCTCCGGCACCCCCCATTCCTCGTCGTGATAGGCGATATAGATCGGATCGCTGCCGACCCAGCTGCAGCGCACGACCGGTTTGGCTTGACGGCTGATTGCACTGCGCGCCATGGGCTCTCCTCGTGACAGTCAGGCAGCGGCAGCACCGGGCACGGCGAAGTGCGCCCAGCCCGGCTTTTCCACTTTGATCGCGGACGCGCCCGCCCTGATCGGATCGCCTGCCTCGATCGCTTCCGCCAGCCGGTCAAGCCGGATGAGCGCCAGGCCGCGGCGATCGGCCGTAGACAGGATCCGACCGAGCGAGCGGCCGCTGCCCGAGGTCACGCTGCCCGTGGCGAGCGGCGCATCGGCCGTGACCGGCAGGATCCGGCTGCGCGCCGTGCCGCGGTGCTCCATCCGCGACACCACCTCCTGGCCGACATAGCAGCCCTTGCTGAAGCTCACCCCGCCGAGCTGATCGAGATTGGCCTCATGCGGAAAGAGCTCGCCCGAACCGATGTCCTCGATCGTGTCGGGAATGCCCAGCGCGATCCGCCGCGCCCGATATTCGCAAGCATCGCCGTCGCCCATCGCCGAGGCATAATCGTCTGAAATGATTGCACGGTTGCCCATTTCGTAAAGCCTCGGATCGGCGAAGACGACCGCGGACGGGGTGTCGAGCGAAGCGCCCAGGGGCAGTGCAGCCACGCTCATCCCCGAGACCGGCTCGATCGTCAGCGCCGCCCTGAGCTTGTAGAAGACGAGCCGCTTCTTGAGCTCTTCGAGCTGCTGGCGGGCACAATCGAGGAGATAGGCATCATCCTGTTCCAGCACCAGAAAATCGAACAGGATCTTGCCCTGGGGGGTGAGCAGCGCCGCCCAGCGCGCCTCGCCAGCGGCGAGGCCGGCGACATCGGCCGTGACCAGCCCCTGCAGGAAGCTCGTACGGTCCTTGCCGCTGAGCCTGAGCACCGCCCGGTCGCCGAGGACCGACGCCTTGAAAACTGTCATGGTTGTCTGAAACGTTGAGATCGACTTGCCTCGGTCAGCAGATTTACGTAAGCCCAGCCGGGACTTCAAGGACGCTACCGGATGCCGGCCACCTGCGATCTGTTGCTGAAAGGCGCGACCGTCGTCAACCATGACGGATCAGCCCCCCGCGACATTGCGGTGACTGCCGGCCGGATCACCGCCATCGGCGACATTCCGGCGAGCGCCGCCGGCGAGACGGTCGACTGCCGCGGGCTCCACATCCTGCCGGGCGTCATCGACACCCAGGTCCATTTCCGCGAGCCGGGTCTCGAGCACAAGGAGGACCTTGCAACCGGCAGCCGCGCAGCGGTTGCCGGCGGCGTCACGGCGGTGTTCGAGATGCCGAACACCCACCCGCCGACCACATCGGCCGAAAGTCTTGCCGACAAGCTGGCACGCGCCCATCACCGCATGTTCTGCGACTTCGCCTTCTTCGTCGGCGGCACGACACAGAATGTCGACGCGCTGCCTGAGCTCGAGCGGCTCCCCGGCTGCGCCGGCGTCAAGGTGTTCATGGGCTCCTCCACGGGGCCCCTCCTCGTCCATGACGATGAAGGCGTGGCCGCCATCCTTCGGCGGATCGTCCGCCGCGCCTCCTTCCATGCCGAGGACGAATTCCGCCTGGCCGAGCGGCGCTCGCGCCAGATCCATGAAGATCCTTCGAGCCATCCGGACTGGCGTGACGAGGAAGCGGCCCGCCGGTCGGTCGAGCGCCTACTCCGCCTCGCCCGCGCCGCCGGCAAGCGGGTGCATGTGCTGCATGTCACCTCGGCCGGCGAATTGGCGCTTCTCGCCCGCCATCGCGACGTCGCCTCGGTCGAAGTCACGCCGCACCACCTCACCCTTGTCGCGCCCGAGGCCTATCGGCGGCTCGGCACGCTCGCTCAGATGAACCCGCCGGTGCGCGATGCCGCGCATCAGGCTGCCCTGTGGCAGGCGGTCCGCTCCGGCCTGATCGATATTCTCGGCTCCGACCACGCGCCCCACAGCCGCGAGGAGAAGGCCAAGCCCTATCCCGCCTCGCCCTCCGGCGCGCCCGGCGTGCAGACGCTGATGCCGCTCATGCTCGACCATGTCGCCGCCGGTCGCCTCACCCTCGAGCGCCTGGTCGATCTCACCAGCCATGGGCCCGCCCGCCTGTTCCAGGTCGCCCGCAAGGGACGGATTGCCGAGGGTTATGATGCCGATCTGACGGTCATCGATCTCAAGGCCCGCCGCACCATCACCGATGACTGGATCGAGTCGCGCTGCGGCTGGACGCCGTATGACGGCATGACGGTGCAGGGCTGGCCGGTCGGCACCGTGGTGCGCGGTCGCCGGGCAATGTGGGAAGGCACCATTGCCGAAGCCGCGGCCGGCGAGGCGATCGCCTTTCTCGAATGCCTGCCCAGACGGAATGCGGAGGACGTATGAGCGAACGTTTTCGGGCCATTTTGATCGACAAGTCGGACCGGGCCGAGAAGGGCCAGTCGTTCCGTTTCGCCGAGATGACGGAGGCGGAGCTGATGGACGGCGACGTCACCATTGCCGTCGAGCACTCGAGCGTCAATTACAAGGACGGGCTCGCCATCACTGGCAAGGCACCGATCGTCCGGCGCTTTCCGCTGGTCCCGGGAATCGATCTCGCCGGCGTTGTCATCAGCTCGTCTCACGATGCCTTCACTGCCGGTGATCGTGTGATCCTCAACGGCTGGGGCATCGGCGAGACCCATCATGGCGGTTTTGCCCAGCGCGCGCGCGTCAAGGGCGACTGGTTGGTCAACATGCCGGAGACCCTCGATTCAGCCCGCGCCATGGCCATCGGCACGGCTGGCTACACCGCCATGCTCGCGGTCATGGCGCTCGAGGAACACGGCCTTGAGCCGCGCTCCGGCGATGTGCTGGTCACCGGCGCGGCCGGCGGTGTCGGGTCGATTGCCGTCGTGCTGCTCGCCGGCCTTGGCTATCGCGTGGTCGCCTCGACCGGTCGGCTTGCCGAGGAGCCCTATCTGCGCTCGCTCGGCGCCGCCGCTGTCGTCGACCGCAGCGAATTTGCCGGGCCGGTCAAGCCGCTGGCCAGGTCGCGTTTCGCCGGCGCTGTCGACTCGGTCGGCTCGACCACCCTTGCCAATCTGCTGTCGCAGATCAATTACGGTGGTGCGGTCGCGGCCTGCGGCCTTGCCCAGGGCATGGACCTGCCGACCTTCGTCGCGCCTTTTATCCTGCGCGCCGTCACCCTCGCCGGCATCGACTCCGTGATGTGCCCGACCGCGCGCCGCGAGCGTGCCTGGTCGCGGCTCGCCAAGGACCTCGATTTGAAGAAGCTCGGCGTGATCACGAGCCAGGTCCCGCTCGACGACGTACCGCTGATCGCCGAGGAGATCGTCGCCGGCAAGGTGAGGGGCCGCGTCGTGGTCGACTTGTGAGGACAAGAGAGGCAGTAGGCAATAGGCAATAGGCAGGGGGGCGGTGCACTTCCCTACTGCCTACTGCCTACTGCCTAGTTCCTACTGCATGCTTCGGGCGATGGTGAACTCGCCGATCCGGATCCGCTCCGACAGCCGCTCCGCCATTCTTGCAACAGGCTCCTCGCCATAGGTGGCGATCATGTCAGACAAGGCGGCAAAGATCGCCGCTGTGGCGATGCAGTCGGGATCGATGCCGTCATGGATCGCCTCCTCCCAAGCATCGAGAATGTAACGCAGCGCTGCCTGTCGCGGCTCGCGCTCCTGCTTCAGACTGTCGATCGCATTGGTCATCTTGCAAGTTGTCGAGCCCACCGGCCGCCCTCCCCTTGTAGGCGCGACAGCCGTCCCACCGGTCTCGCGCGATTGACTCGAACTTTAGCAATCGGCGGCGCCGTATGAAAGCATAGACCTTGCGGGACGGTTAATGTCGAGACGCAGGCAGTAGGCGATAGGCAGCGAATGATGCCCTTCCCTACTGCCTATGCCGCCATAGCCTTGTCGATCGCATCGCGCGTCCCGGGAAGGAGCGGCAATTGGGCAAGCCGCGCCGGTTCGGCCCATGTGACGCGCGCCGCATCGCTGCCGGGCTGCAGCAGCCCACCCACCATGTGCCCGGCGAACACGGTGAGCGCGTAGTGCGATAGGATCAGGCCGCTGTCGTCGCGGTTGATCACATCGATGGTCTCGACCAGACGGTCGATCACAACCTCGATGCCGGTCTCCTCCAGAACCTCGCGAACCGCCGCCGCGCGCAATGTCTCGCCCCATTCGACATGACCGCCGGGCAGCGACCACAGGCCCTGCCATGGCGGCTTGGCGCGCTCGACCAGCAAGATCATCCCGTCATGATGCACCACCGTGCTCACGCCGACGAGCGGATGCGGACCGGCTTGCGTCAACTCTCGCGATAGAAAACATGGCGCCCGATCTTGATGAGGCGCTTCATCGTGCCGGCCCAGCGCGGCTGCACATAATCGGCATGATAATGGGTGGCGGTGGAGATGATCTTCACGTCAGCCTCGCCCGCCATCGCCCGGCTGGCAATCTGCTTGGCTTCGACCCACGCGGTCCCTGACCGTGGCGGCTCCCGCCCGTCGCAGGCAAAGGAGAACTGGCAGCCATGGCCCTTGTCGGCACCCTGATAAACCACGCCGCAGATCGTCTTGGGATAGGCCGGATCGCGAACCCGGTTGAGAATGACCTTGGCAACCGCAAGCTGACCGAGTTCCGATTCTCCGCGCGCCTCGTAGTAGACGGCAGTGGCCAGGCACGACTGCTCCGCCAGGCGCTTCTTGCGTTCGGCCAGAACCTGCTCCTTCTGATCCTGACGAAGCTTGAACGACTCCTCAAGCTTCCATGCCGGCGGCGTCGTGACCGGTAGACTGGCAAGACGGGCGGTGGTGTCCTCGTTCGGCAGGATCGTCTCATCGATGAAGAAATCGCCCTTGGTGGCAAGCTGCACGGTTTGCTCGTCACCCCGGCCGCTCCCCGGCTGCCCGTCCAGCCTGACCGGCATGGCAAGCATCGAGCCCTTGGTCGCGATGCTGGAAACCGGTGAGCTCTCGGCGGGCCGCAGGTCGAGCTCCGGCACGTCCCTGGCGGCGGCATTCTGGCCCATATAGTGACCGGCAAAGGCGAAGGCCGCAACAAGCGCGATGCCGCCCAGCGCGTAGGAAAAAAACTGCGATAAGCGGAACTCCGACTCGGACTCCGGATGAAGTCTGGAGACGTCTTGAGACGGCCGAACCACGCGGTCGTACGAGTTCACATGACCCCTCGGTATTTGGCGACCCAACGGCCCTGCCCCGAGCCGAACTTGAATCGCACACCCCGTGAAAATACCGTTTATGCCTTTAGCACGGGTTAACCTTAACGGGCAATCGTTAACACGACCATCGGTTGGAAAAACCGGTGTTTTCGTGGATTTCCTTCACTTTCGGATTGCAATCGCCTCCGACGACGCCAGCCCGGCCGCACATGATTTCGCCGCAATTTCATTCGTCGGCGGGTTTGAGCGCTGCCTGCGCGGCGGCAAGCCGCGCGACCGGCACCCGATAGGGCGAGCAGGAGACATAGTCGAGGCCGACCTCGTGGCAGAAGCGGATCGATGCCGGGTCGCCGCCATGCTCGCCGCAGATGCCGAGCTTGAGATCGGGCCGCGCGCTGCGCCCCCGCTCGACCCCCATGCGCACCAATTCGCCAACCCCGTCGGTATCGATCGAGATGAACGGATCCTGCGGCAGGATGCCCTTCGCGGTGTATTCGCCGAGGAACCGCGAGGAGTCGTCCCTGCTGATCCCGAAGCAGGTCTGTGTCAGGTCATTGGTGCCGAAGGAAAAGAATTCGGCCGCTTCGGCGATATCGGCTGCCCTGAGGCACGCCCGCGGCAGCTCGATCATCGTGCCGCAAAGATAGTGGATCGGACTGCCCGCGGCGGCCTCGACCTCGCGGCACACCTGAGCGATCCGCGCGGCCACCAGCTCATACTCGGCCCGCGTTGCGATAAGCGGGATCATCACCTCGGGAACCGGCGGCGTGCCGGTGCGCTGCGCCACCTCCACCACCGCCTCGAATATGGCGCGAGCCTGCATGTCGGCGATCTCGGGATAGGAGATCGCCAGCCGGACGCCGCGATGCCCGAGCATCGGATTGAACTCGCGCAGCTCCATGACCCGCGCCGCAAGCGTCGCCGGATCGGCGCCGATCGCCCGTGCCACCTCCTCGACCTCTTCATCGCCGCTCGGCAGGAACTCATGCAGCGGCGGATCGAGGAGCCGGATCGTCACCGGCAGCCCGGCCATGATCTCGAACAGCGCGATGAAGTCCTGTCGCTGCATCGGCAGGATCCTGGCAAGCGCCGCCCGCCGGCCCTCCGGCGTCGAAGCGAGAATCATCTGGCGGACCGCTGCGATCCTTTCCGTATCGAAGAACATGTGCTCCGTCCGGCAGAGCCCGATTCCTTCCGCCCCGAACTCGCGCGCGAGCCGCGCATCGGCGGGCGTGTCCGCATTGGCGCGAATGCCGAGGCTGCGCACCGCGTCGGCCCATTCCATGAGCGTCGCGAAGTCGCCCGAAAGCTCCGGCTTGATGGTCGGGATCTCGCCCCGCATCACCTGCCCGGTCGAGCCGTCGATGGTGATGATGTCGCCCTTCCTGAGGACCTGCCCCTGCGCCGTGATCTGATCGTTCGCCTGATCGACATAGATCCCCCCCGCCCCCGAGACGCAGGGCTTGCCCATGCCGCGGGCCACCACCGCGGCATGCGAGGTCGTCCCGCCGCGCGTCGTCAGGATTCCCTCCGCCGCGTGCATGCCATGGATGTCCTCGGGGCTCGTCTCGGTGCGGACCAGGATGACCGCCCTGCCCTGCGCCCGTGCCTTCTCGGCTTCATCGGGTTCGAACACGATCGCACCTGTTGCAGCACCTGGCGACGCCGGCAGCCCGGTCGCGATGATGTCGCGGCGTGCCTTGGGGTCGAGCGTCGGATGGAGCAGCTGGTCGAGCGAAACCGGCTCGATCCGGCCGATTGCCTCCTCGCGGTTGATCAGGCCCTCGTTCGCCATGTCGACGGCGATCTTCAGCGCTGCCCGCGCCGTGCGCTTGCCGGATCGGGTCTGCAGCATCCACAGCCGGCCGTTCTCGATGGTGAATTCGAGATCCTGCATGTCGCGATAATGCCGTTCCAGCCGCGCGAAGATCGCCTCGAGCTCGCCGAACGTCTCCGGCATCAGTTGCTCGAGCGAGGGCGCATCCGACTGGGCGGCGATCCGGGCCGCCTCGGTGATGTTCTGCGGGGTCCTGATCCCAGCGACGACATCCTCACCCTGGGCATTGACCAGAAACTCGCCATAGAGCTCGTGCTCGCCCGTCGAGGGATTGCGCGTGAAGGCGACGCCGGTGGCCGATGTGTCGCCCATGTTGCCGAACACCATCGCCTGCACGCTGACCGCCGTGCCCCAATCCTCCGGAATCCCGTGCAGCCGCCGATACGTCACGGCGCGCGCCGACTGCCACGACTTGAACACGGCCGAGATCGCGCCCCACAGCTGCTCGCTGACATCCTGCGGAAACGGCCGCCCGGTCTCGTCTTCCACATGCGCCTTGTAGCGGTTGATGATCTCGGCCCAGTTGTCGGCCGAAAGGTCGGTGTCGAGGATGACGTTCTCGGAATCCTTGAACTCCTCCAGCATGTCTTCGAAGGCCCGGTGTTCGACGCCAAGGACCACGTCGGAATACATCTGGATGAATCGCCGATAGCTGTCATAGGCGAAGCGCCGATCGCCCGAGCGGCGCGCCAGCCCTTCGACTGTCCGGTCATTGAGGCCGAGATTGAGCACGGTGTCCATCATCCCCGGCATCGACACCCGCGCGCCCGAGCGCACCGACACGAGCAGCGGCCGCTCCGGATCGCCAAAACGCGAGCCGACCTCGGCGCCGACCGCCTCGACCGCGGCGGCGACCTCGCGCTCGAGCCCTTCGGGATAGCGCTGTCCCGACCGGTAGAACTCCGTGCAGATCTCGGTGGTGATGGTGAAGCCCGGCGGCACCGGCACCCCGAGATTGGCCATTTCGGCGAGATTTGCCCCCTTGCCGCCGAGCAGATCGCGCATCGAGGCATCCCCCTCCGATGTCCCACCCCCGAAGCGATAGACCCATTTCGGTGCCGCCGTCATCGTCACGTCCTTTCAATCCGGGCAAAATCAGCAACTGCCAAAGTGGCAGCGCGGATCCGGTTGAGCAGCCTCAGCCGGTTCTCGCGAAAGCTCGGGTCATCGGCATTGACCGTGACCTTGTCGAAAAACGCATCGACCGGAGCCCTGAGCTTGGCGATGGCCCGCATCGCCGCCTCGAAATCCTCGTTGCCGACCGCCACTTTGGCCTGCGCTTCGGCACGATCGATGGCCGAGGCCAGCGCCTTCTCCTCGCCCTGCACCAGGAGGTTCTTGTCCGGCACGCCATCATGGCGGCGCCCATCCCGCTTCTCCTCGATCTTGAGGATGTTGGACGCCCGCCGCACGCCCTGAAGCAGGTTCTGCCCGTCGTCGCTGTCGAGAAACCGGGCCAGCGCCTCGACCCGCTTCACCATGATGACGAGATCGTCCTGCCCGCCGAGCGCGAACACTGCATCGATCAGGTCGTGCCGTGCCCCTTCGCTGCGCAGATGCACCTTGAGCCGGTCGGCGAAGAACTCGAGCAGGTTGGCGGCATCGAAATTGATCGACGTGCCGCGCGGCAGCGAGGGCAGGTGACGCTTGCGATAGAGCTCGAACAGCGCCAGCAGGCTGAGCCTGAGCTCGTTGCCGAGCACCAGCCGGATGATGCCGAGCGCGGCACGCCGCAGCGCGAACGGGTCCTTCGAGCCTGTCGGCTTCTCCTCGATCGCCCAGAAGCTGATCAGGGTATCGAGCTTGTCCGCGATCGCCACCGCCAGCGTGATCGGCGCCGCCGGCACCGCGTCGGTCGGCCCTTGCGGCTTGTAATGATCGCGCACCGCCGCCGCGACCTCGAGGTCCAACCCTTCGTCGATCGCATAATAATAGCCCATGATCCCCTGCAGCTCGGGGAATTCCCCGACCATTCCGGTGACGAGATCGGCCTTCGCGAGACGGGCGGCCTGCCGCGCCGCCGCAGCATCGGCGCCGATCATCGGGGCGATCGTCGCCGCCAATTCCTCGAGCCGGCGCACCCGCTCGCCCTGCGTGCCAAGCTTGGCATGGAAGGTGACGTGGTCGAGCTTGGGCAGGAGATCCTGAAGCCGGGTGCGGCGATCCTGGTCCCAGAAGAACCGCGCATCGGCGAGGCGCGCTGCGATGACCCGGTCGTTGCCGGCCGCGATGCCCTTGCCGCCGTCCCTGGCGATCATGTTGGATATGAGAAGATAGTGATTGGAAAGCGCTCCACCCGCCTCGCGCAAGGCGAAGCATTTCTGATGGCTGCGGATCGAGGTGATGATCACTTCCTCGGGCAGCGACAGGAATTGCCGGTCGAACGATCCCATCAGGACCACCGGCCATTCGACGAGCCCGGCGGTTTCCTTGATCAGCCCCTCGTCCTCGACCACCTTCAAGCCCTTGGCGAAGGCGAGCGTGTCGGCCTCGGCGCGGATCGTCTCGGCCCGTTCGGCGCCGTCGAGCATGACCCAGGCATCGCGCAGCTTCAGTTCATAGTCCTCGAAGCGGCGGACCTTGATCGGCTGCGGCGCCATGAAGCGATGGCCGCGGGTGGTGGCGCCCGAGCGGATGCCGTCGATCGTCATGTCGTCGACGACCTGGCCGTCGAAGGTGAGGAGCACCGAATGCAGCGGCCGGATCCAGCGCAGCTGCCCCGAACCCCAGCGCATCGACTTGGGCCAGGGAAATTTCCGGACCACTTCCGGAATAAGCGCCGCCGCGATCTCGGGCGTCGCCCGCCCCGGGCGCTCGATGCGCGCGACATAGAACGCGCCCTTGCGGTCCTCCTCGACGATACATTGTTCGAGCGTGACGCCAGCCTGCCGCAGAAAGCCGTCGATCGCCGCTTGAGGCGCATCGATGCGCGGCCCCTTGCGCTCCTCGCGCGTGTCGGGAGCGGCAGCCGGCAGATCGGCGATCGACAGCGTGAGCCGTCGCGGCGTCACGAACGACCGCGCGCCGCGCGCCTGCAGCCCCGCCTGCTCGAGACCGTCGACCATCAGCCTGAGCAGGTCGTCGGCTGCGCGCTCCTGCATCCGGGCGGGGATCTCCTCGGAGAGAAGCTCGACCAGAAGCTCGGGCATCAGCCGCTTCCTCGTCGCTCGGAATGCGCTCCGGCGCCCCCGCCCGCCGTATCGAGCCAGGCAGCGCCGCAGGTCTTCGCCAGCTCGCGGATGCGCAAAATATAGGCCTGCCGCTCGGTGACGGAGATGACGCCGCGGGCATCGAGCAGGTTGAACAGATGCGAGGCCTTGATGCACTGATCATAGGCCGGCAACACCATTCCACCTTTCAGGAGCAGAGTGCGGCATTCTTCCTCTGCATCGTCGAAATGACGCATGAGCATTTTGGTGTCCGCCTGCTCGAAATTGTAGCGCGAATACTCCTCCTCGGCCTGCTTGAACACCTGGCCATAGGTGATCCGGTCAGGCCCGCTCCCGCCGTTGAAATTGAGGTCGAAGACATTGTCGACCCCCTGCACGAACATGGCGAGGCGCTCGAGACCGTAGGTGAGCTCGCCCGAGACCGGCGCGCAGTCGAGCCCGGCGACCTGCTGGAAATAGGTGAACTGCGACACCTCCATCCCGTCGCACCACACTTCCCAGCCGAGCCCCCAGGCGCCGAGCGTCGGCGATTCCCAATCGTCCTCGACGAAGCGGATGTCGTGGTTGTCAGCGTCGATGCCGATCGCCGCGAGCGACCCGAGATAGAGGTCCTGGAAATCAGCCGGCGACGGCTTCACGATGACCTGAAACTGGTAATAGTGCTGCAGCCGGTTGGGATTTTCCCCATAGCGCCCATCCTTGGGACGCCGCGACGGCTGAACATAGGCGGCGCGCCAGGGTAGCGGGCCCAATGCGCGCAACGTGGTCGCCGGGTGAAAGGTCCCTGCCCCCACCTCGAGATCATAGGGCTGCAGAATGACGCAGCCCTGCGCCGCCCAGTACTGCTGCAACGCCAGGATGAGATCTTGAAAGGATCGGGTGGGATCCGCTGAGGAAACGGTCATGGTCGGCCCGGTGAGACCGGCGGACCCTAATGCATCAGCGCAAAATACCGCAACCGATTTTCGGCCGCCCTGCCGGTCGTCCTTACTCCTCCGGCCGCCAGACCCCGCTTTCCGGGTCCTGACGAAGGGTGACGCTGGGCGCTCGCGCCGGCCGTTCTGCGTTGACCCGGGCGCGAGCCCGCTCGGCAAGCGCCGCCACTTTTCTGACGATCAGCAGGGTCAACGCAATGGCGATGGCCGCGGTCAGAAGTTTGGCAATCATCTTACGTCTCCCGCAGGTTGACCCGCATCATAGATCGAAACGGCTCATCAGGATACGCGTCTCGACCGCCTCGACAAGCGCTTCCAGCGGTGAGGTGCTGCCCAACGGAAGGAGGCGGCGCCACCACAGGGCCTGCGACCGCTCCACGATCTTGAGAACCACATCGGCGCCATAGCGCTCGCGCAGGATCTGGTGCATGTTCCCGAGCCCGTCAACGAGCCCGAGCTCGACCGCGCGGCGGCCCGACCAGAAGGCGCCGGTGAAGAGGTCGGCATTGGCTTCGTCGAGCCGGCCGGCCCGGCGGTGTCGCACCAGTGCCTTGAATTCCTCGTGAACATCGAGCTGCAGCGACTTGAGCCGCTCGACATCCTCCGGCCGTTCGGGACGAAACGGGTCGAGGATCGCCTTGTTCTCGCCCGCCGTGTGCACGCGCCGCTCGATGCCGAGCTTCCGGATCGCCTCGACGAAGCCGAAGCCCGACGACACGACGCCGATCGACCCGACGATCGAGCTGGCATCGGCAAAGATTTCATCGCCGGCACAGGCCAGCCAGTAGCCGCCGGATGCGGCGATGTCCTCGATGAAAGTGAGCACCCGGAGCTCATGCTTGGCCGCAAGCTCGCGGATCCGCGCCGCGATCAGCGAGGCCTGCACCGCCGAGCCCCCTGGAGAGTTGACGGCGAGCGCCACCGCGACGATGCCCTTGCGCTGAAAGGCCCGCTCGAGGAGCTCGTTCACCGTGCCGAGCGACAGGCCGGTGCGCAAGGGCGTGACCGATCCGATGGTACCCGACAACCGGATCACCGGCACGACCGGTGTCCTGGCGCGCCATGGCGGCGGCACCAGCCGGCTCAGGAAGGATCGCGCCTCGCTCATCCGCGCAGGCGCCAGGGCTGACCGTCCCGCAGAATGCCCTCGGCTTCCGGCGTGAACTGCGCGCCGCGGGAATGCAGCATCAGGCCGGGGAGAATCTGCAGTGGTCCGCGCGAGCCCTTGATCCCCTGCACGATGATGCGGGAGGCCGTCATGTCATCGCGGCCATGCACCGGGGCCACGCGGATGTCGCCGAACCGGCTCTCCATCGCGGCGAGCAGCCGGCCGAGATTTTCGCTGCGGTAGATCACCGTCGCGGTGCCGCGCGGCGCCAGCATGACATGCAGCACCTTGAGCCACAGTTCCATATCGTCCGGCGCGAAGGTTGTCGCAGCCGCCTTAAGAAGGTTCGGAGACGGCGTCGTCGTGCCCTCTTCGAAAAACGGCGGATTGGCGAAGGCATGACTGAACGAGCCATGCACCGGCCAATTGGCGAGGTCGCGCCGCAGCGCATCCTTGACGTCGCCGTGGATGACCCGGATCACCTCGCCGAAACCGTTCCGCCGGGCATTCTGCTCGGCCATCATGGCATAGCGCAGCGCGATCTCGACCCCGGTGATGTGGATGCCAGGCACCCGGGCGGCAACGCACAGCGCCGCCACGCCGGTTCCCATCCCGGCCTCGAACAGCGTTTCACCCTCGCCGCACGGAACGCTCGCGGCAAGCAGCACCGAGTCGATCCCGGCGCGGAATCCCTTTTCCGGCTGCAGCACCTTGAGCCGGCCGCCCAGAAACCCGTCCTCGGTGAGCGAGGCAGGCGGTGGGTCGCGGCCCGGGGCGGTGGAAGCGGGAATGCCGGTCATCTGCATGTTTTCACATTATTGTTCGCCGGTGGTTAGCGCAATGTTACAGCCCTCTGGACACGCCCTCTCGAGCACCCGCCGGGCGGCGGGAACATCTTCGGCGTCCACCATGAGACGCCGCGGCAGGATCCCGATCGATCCCTCGACGGCGCTCATATGGCTGTCGAATATGACATGGTCGATGCCGGCCTCGTCGAGGACATGCGCGGCGAAGGTTAAAAGCACGAGATCATTGGTCCGCAGGAGCTCGATCATCGCATGATCCTAGAGCATCATGTGGTTGGGTGCACCAACCTGCGTCGAGGCGATTTTCCCGCATGCGCAGGAGAACATCGCGGCCATCGGTCGCCCTTGTCGCTCATGTGGCCGGCTCCTATGCTCCTGCACCCTCAATGCGAGATGTCGAGGACGCCCGTGGGAGTCGTTGTACCGTTCGATGGCGGCGAAGACCGCGAGCCCAGCATCGATCTGATCGTTCAGCTGGTTGCCAAGGACATGGCGCGGGTCAACGAGGCCATCCTGCTGCATGCCCGCTCCCATGTCGACATGATCCCCGAGATCGCCGGTCACCTGATCAGCTCCGGCGGCAAGCGGCTGCGCCCGATGCTGACCCTTGCGACGGCGCAGATGGGCGGTTACCGCGGCGACTCGCACATCAAGCTCGCCACCGCCGTCGAGTTCATGCACACCGCCACCCTCCTTCACGACGATGTCGTCGACGAGAGTCACCTTCGCCGCGGCAAGCAGGCCGCGCGCATGATCTGGGGCAATCAGGCGAGCGTTCTGGTTGGCGACTTCCTGCTCGGGCAGGCTTTCAAGATGATGGTCGAGACCGGCTCGCTCGAGTCCTTGCGGGTGCTTGCCAATGCCGCCGCGATCATCGCCGAGGGCGAGGTTCTGCAGCTCACTGTCCAGCAGGACACCTCGACCACCGAGGACGCCTATCTTCAGATCATCATCGCCAAGACGGCGGCGTTGTTTGCCGCCGCAGCCGAGGTAGGGCCGATCATCGCCGGCCGGCCGCGCGAGGAGCAGGCGGCGCTCGAATCCTATGGCCGCAATCTCGGCATAGCCTTCCAGCTCGTCGATGATGCCCTCGACTACTCGGGCAAGCAGGCGGTGCTTGGCAAGACCGTCGGCGATGACTTTCGCGAAGGCAAGATCACTCTGCCCGTCGTGCTCGCCTACCGCCGCGGCGACAAGAGCGAGCGGGCTTTCTGGAAGCGCACCTTGGAAGATGGCGAGCAGGGGCCGGACGACCTTCAGATGGCACAGCGTCTGATGGAGCGCCACAATGCCATCGGCGACACCATCGAGCGGGCCCGTCACTATGGCGCCATCGCGCTCGATGCCTTGGCGATTTTCCCCGCCGGCCCGCACAAGCGGGCCCTGGCTCAGGCGGTCCAGTTCTGCATCAAGCGTCTGCATTGATCCGGCCGCTCAGCCGAGCACGGTCGGCTCCGCCCACCAGCCGCGCGCCCTGAAGGCCTGCGCTGCTGAATCGGCGGCCTGCCTGCCGGTAAAGATCCCGAAGCAGGTGGCACCCGATCCGGACATGCGCGCCAGCCGGCAATCCTGGGCTTCCATGAGCTCTCGCAGAGCCATGCGGACGGCCGGCACCAGCTCCTCGGCCGGGCCCTCGAGATCATTGCGGCAGGCGGCAAGCCAGCTCAGGAAATCATCCTGCCGCGGCGGAATCGGCGCAAACGCCGCCTGGCCGGGGGCAAGCGCGAGCCTGCCGAACACCTGCGCTGTCGAAATCGGCACGCCCGGATTGACGAGAACCGCCGGCATCCCCGGCACATCCTCGAGATTGGCGAGACGCTCGCCCATCCCCGACATGCGGCAGGCCTTGCCGTAGAGGCACACCGGCACGTCGGCCCCGAGCTGCACCGCCAGCGGATCGAGTGCGACCGCCTGCAGTGCGATGCCGGCAAGCGCCAGGAGGCCGCGGATCACCGCCGCCGCGTCGGCCGAGCCGCCGCCGATCCCCGATGCCACCGGCAGGTTCTTTTCCAGCCTGAGCCGCGCCGGGCCGATGCGCCCGGGCAGCAGCCGCTCGAGCGCCAGCGCGGCCCGCAGCGCCAGGTTTTCCGGCGAGGCGTCGAGACTTCCGGCAAACGGTCCCTCGACATCGAGCGACCAGTCCTCCGCCGGGGTGAGCGTCAGCCGGTCGCCGATGTCCGCGAACACCACGATCGAGTCGAGATCATGGAACCCGTCGGCACGACGGCCGACGACATGGAGCGCCAGATTGACCTTGGCCCGCGCCGCTTCGACGATCATGAAAGGGAGGGTTAGTCGGACGCTAGACCGGAGGCAAGAGGCACTGAAATGTGCTCTTCCCGACTGCCCACTGCCTGCCGACTGCGCTACAGCTTGCGCTGCTGGTCGCCGCTGGCCGCTGGCGGCGACTTCGGCGGGTCGCCGAGGCCTTCGCTGATCTTGCGTTCGATGACCTCGAGATCCTTAGGCTCGGGCTTGTTATCCTTGGCATGCTGCCACTGGAACTTCGCCTCGAGGCGTCGCCCGACCCGCCACAGCGCATCGCCGAAATGATCGTTGATGACCGGGTCCTCGGGCCTGAGCTCGACCGCCCGCTCGAGCTGCTTCACGGCTTCCTCATAGTCGCCGAGCTTGTAGTGCGCCCAACCCAGACTGTCGACGATGTAGCCGTCATTGGGCCTGAGCTCGACCGCCTTCTTCACCATCTCCAATGCTTCGCCGAGACTCTTGCCCTTGTCGATCAGCGAGTAGCCCAGATAGTTCAGCACCTGCGGCTGCTCCGGCTCGAATTCCAGCGCCTTGCGGAAATCGGCTTCCGCTTTGTCCCATGCCCCGGCGCGCTCATAGGAGATGCCGCGGAAATAGAGCAGCGACCACTGCTTCTTGCCGAAGGAGGTGCCGAGCGCCGCAATGGCATTGGTATAGGCTTCGGCTGCGTCCGCCCATTTCTCGTGCGAGCGCAGCACATTGCCGAGCGACAATTGGGCGTCGTAATTGCCGGGCTCGCGCTCGACGAGCTTGCGGAGTTCCTCGATCGCCTCGTCGCTCTTGCCGAGCGCGTCGAGATTGGTGGCGATCTGGATTTCGGCGCTCGCCCTGAGCACCGAGGTCTCCTTGACTTTTTCATAGACCTCGATCGCGAGGTCGTGCCGCTGGATGTCCTCGTAGATCTCTCCGAGCAACGTCCTTGCCACCGCGAAATCAGGCTTGAGCGTCAAAGCGAGCTGGGCATAGACGAGCGCGATGTCGATGCTCTGCTCGTCCGACAGCGCGCTTGCCAGGCTGAACAGCGCCTCCGCCGCTCCATCATTGGCCGAGGCGATGAATGGGCGCGGCTGCTTGCCGGCATTCAGCTCGTCGAGCTGTTCGCGCACCAGCGGATTGCGCTGCGACACTGCCAGGAACTGGCCATAGACCTTGCGCGCCTCGTCCTTGTTGCCCTGCCGCTCCAGGAAGTTGCCATAGGCCTGCACCACCCTGAGCGAGCTCCCGGCTTTTTCGTAAGCCGTGCGGTACCTCCCGCTCGCACCGGTCTCCGTCTTCAGCAGATCCGCGATCAGCGCCGCATGGAACAGCTTGAAATTGGCGAACGCCTCCTGCTTGTCGAGCACGTCGAGCGCCCGCATCGACTCCGGGAACTTGCCTTCCGCCGCATAGACCCAGGCATTGAGGAGCCCCGACGTCAGCTCGCCGACCGGGGTGAACGCCGCCTTCGAGAAGTGTTCGCGCGCTGCCTTGTAGTTCTTTTCGCGGAATGCCTTGAGGCCGAGCACGATGCGGGCCATTCGGTGCTGCGGGTTGAACTTCGCCACCTGCTCGGCAAGCGTTTCCGCCCGCGCCATGTTGCCGGCCCCGAGGTCGAGCACGAAGGCCCTCTCGATCAGCACCGGATTGCCGGGATCGACCTCGAGGGCCCGCTGGAAATAAAGCGCGGCGATGGCATTGTCGCGCTGCTTGCCGGCAAACCGACCGGCCAGATAGCTGCCCGACAGCGAAGCCTGCGAGATCCCCTGATCGGCCCCACCCTGGGTGGCGAGGCTCGGTGCCGCCGCCAGGACGGACAAGGAAAGGCCGATCGGTAATGCGGACAGAAGCTTCAACATGCGTGTCATCGGGGGTCCTGTCGAGATAGCCGCCGGTCGGCCGGTGAATAGTGCCGGCGAGGTGCACCGAATTTGCGGCTTTTTAGCGCCCGCGGCAAGCTTTCGGCGGGAATTGCCACCAGAAACGGAAAGCCGTTACTGGGTCGGCGTGCCGTCCGGAATGGCCGGCACCGGCGGAACCTCGGAAGACGGCGTTCCTGACGCTGCGGCCTGCTTGGCGGCCGGAAGGAAGGTCGAGTCGATCAGCTCCCGCATCACCGGCTCGATCCGCGCCTCGCCGAACCGCTTGGCGAGGGTGCGGGCCATCTCGTCGAACGGCGCCCGGCAATCGCCCTCGGTGGCGCGGATCAGCAGGTCGGCCCAGGTCCCATCCTTCCTCTGCCCTGCCTCGCGCGAGGCATAAGAGGCAACGCAGTCGCGGAAGTTGAACACCACCGGATTGCCCTGCCGCTGCCACCACGTGGCTTCCCCGCCGGCAGCGTCCTGATTGCGGCTGAGCGCCGCCATATGCTGTGCGCCGCCGGTCGATTCCGCCGGGCTGATCGAGCTGACCGAATCGCCCTCGCCGCTGTCGGGCTGGGCTCCTTTCTTCGCAAGCACTTCCGGCTTGCGACGCGGCTCCGGCGGCGTCTCGCGGGCTGGTTTTCCGGCCTGGTGCGAGGCGCTCGAGCGCAATGCAACCTGGTGCGCGCGGACCTTGCCGCGATGGGCGCTGCGCCGCTTGCTGCGCGCCGGCTTCTCCTGCTTCACTTCCGCCGGGGCGGTTTCCGGCACCGCGCCGGTTGCGGTGGACTCGCTGCGTTTCGGCCGTCGCGTTTTCCGGCGGGTCTTGACCGGCTCGGCCGTCGTGGTGGTGGCTTCGACGCGGACGGCCGCCGGCTCGGCTGAAACCTGGTCCGCGGAAGCGGGACCCGCCCCGGCCGGCGTGGATTCGCCGCGCCACCAGCTCAGCATCGAGTTGGACCAGCCCGAAGAGGGAGCCGCCGGGCTTGCCACGCTTGCTGGAACGATGCGCGTCGGCCCGCTGCTCTGCGTCGTGCCGGGACTTGTGCCCTGACCGGTCCGAGGTGGATTGGCCTGGCTCGGGCGAGCCGCTGCGGCCCTTCGATGGGCTTTCTGCCGTTGCTGCTGCGCTGCCCGTTCTGTCGCCGGCTGCTGAACATTGACGAGCGGTTGCGCCGCCTCAGCTGCCGCCGGGGTGACGAACCCCGCCGTAAGCAGAACAACGGCAATGTACGC
>DATAOT010000059.1:0-2426 GCA_036265615.1 Aestuariivirgaceae bacterium | reverse complement strand
ATCACGCCCTCGACATTGGCGAGCATGCGGTGGAGCCGCATGGCGGCGTGGGTGGCCATCGAGACATGGTCCTCCTGATTGGCCGAAGTCGGCAGCGAGTCGGTGCTCGCCGGATGGCACAGCATGCGGTTCTCGGCAACGAGGGCGGCGGCCGTGACATGGGCGATCATGTAGCCGGAATTGAGCCCGGGCTCGGCAACGAGAAAGGCCGGAAGCTCGCTCATGGTGGTGTCGGTGAGTTCCGCCACCCGGCGCTCGGCGATGGCGCCGATCTCGGCAATCGCGAGCGCCATCATGTCGGCGGCGAAGGCGACGGGCTCGGCATGGAAATTGCCGCCGGACAGAACGTCGCGATGCTCGGCGAAGAGCAGCGGGTTGTCGCTCACGGCATTGGCCTCGATCATCAGGCTGACGGCGGCGGTGCCGAGAAGATCGAGGGCAGCGCCCATGACTTGCGGCTGGCAGCGGAAGGAATAGGGATCCTGGACCTTGTCGTCGCCGACGAGATGCGAGGCACGGATCTCGCTTCCGGCAAGCAGGCGGCGGTACTCGGCGGCGAGGCGCACCTGGCCGGGATGGGGCCGCAAGGCGTGGATGCGGGGATCGAACGGGGTGTCGGAACCCTTGATCGCGTCGGTCGAAAGCGCGCCTGCGACGACGGCCGCCTGCATCGCGCGCTCGCTGCCGACAAGGGCGGCAAGGGCGATGGCGGTGGAGACCTGGGTGCCGTTCAGGAGGGCCAGCCCCTCTTTCGGCCCGAGCTCGACCGGCGCGATCCCGACCCGCGCCAGCGCCGCCGCGCCGGTCATGCGCAAGCCAGCGACCAGAGCCTCGCCCTCGCCGATCGCCACCAGGGACAAATGGGCGAGCGGCGCGAGATCGCCGGAGGCGCCCACCGAGCCCTGCGAGGGGATGACGGGCAGGACATCATGATCGATCATCGCTGCGAGAAGCTCGAGCGTTGCCGGCGCGATCCCGGAGTGGCCGCGGCTCAGCGATTTGATCTTTAGGAGGAGAATCAGCCTGACGATTTCTGGTGCCAATGGTGAGCCGGTGCCCGCGGCATGGGAGCGCACGAGATTGACCTGCAGGCGCTTCAGATCGGCGTCGGCGATGCGGGCCTTGGCCAGCTTGCCGAAGCCGGTGTTGACGCCGTAGATGGGCTCGCCGGTGGCGAGAAGGGCATGGACCAGGGCATGGCTCTCGGCGATGGCGGTCACCGCAACCGGAGCGATGTCGAGGGTGACCGGCCCGGCCAGCGTGCGGCGGATGTCATCGAGGGTGAGGTCATCGGCCCCGATGACAATGGTCGGGCGTTGCGGATCGGTCATGGGTCCCTCTGGGCAAGGCTGGCGAGCGCTCGGCGGAAGCGGTCGCAGGCCGCATCCTCGGCGATGTGGCGCCCGTCCTTGACGATGTTCCGGCCGGCGACGAACACGTCACGCACCGCGGCGTTGCCACCGGAAAAGACGAAGCTGTCGATCATCGCCTCGCCGTGGCGACCAAGCAGCGCCGGGTGATCGCGATCGAGCACGACGATATCGGCCCGACAGCCGGGCGCGATCGCTCCCATGGGTTGAGCGAGCGCCGTGGCGCCGCCGGCCGCGGCGGCTTCGTAAAGGGCCCGGCCGGTGGAGCGGTCAGGCCCGCCGGCCAGCACGTTGCGGGCATGGTGCTGGAGGCGCTGGGAATATTCGAGCATGCGCAGCTCTCCGGCGACGCTCGTCTCGATGTTGCTGTCGGTGCCGATGGCGAAGGCGCCGCACTCCCGGCGATAGGCCTCCGCTGGAAAGATGCCATCTCCAAGGTTGGCTTCAGTGATGGGACAAAGGCCAACGGTGCTGGCGGCTTGGGCCAATCTTGACGTTTCCGTCAACGTCAAGTGTGTCGCATGAATGAGACACCAGCGGCCCGAGAGCGCGACAGACTCGAGCAGCAGTTCGACCGGGCGGCGGCCCATGGCGGCGAGGCAGTCGTCGACCTCCTTGGTCTGCTCGGCAATGTGCAGGTGGATCGGACCCGCGTCGACCTCGGCCAGCACCTCGCGCATCGCCGCTATCGACACGGCACGCAGCGAATGGAAGGCAATGCCATAGCTTGCCAAGGGGCGCGGCGGCAGGGCGGAGACGAGCTTCAGAAATCCATCGATGCCATTGATGAAGCGGCGCTGGCCGGGCTGCGGCGGGAGATTGAAGCCGCCCTGCATGTACAAGGCGGGCAGGAGCGTGATGGCGAGGCCGCTCTCCTCGGCCGCGGCAAGGCAACGCAATGCCAGCTCGGCCGGATTGCCATAGCGCCGGCCGTCAGGCTGGTGATGGAGGTAATGGAACTCCCCGACGGCGGTGTATCCCGCCTTTGCCATCTCGATATAGGCTTGTGTCGCAATTGCCTGAAACTCCTCTGGATTCATCTTCAGCGCGAAGCGG
>DATAOT010000058.1:0-4429 GCA_036265615.1 Aestuariivirgaceae bacterium | reverse complement strand
TTGCCATAGCGCCGGCCGTCAGGCTGGTGATGGAGGTAATGGAACTCCCCGACGGCGGTGTATCCCGCCTTTGCCATCTCGATATAGGCTTGTGTCGCAATTGCCTGAAACTCCTCTGGATTCATCTTCAGCGCGAAGCGGTACATGGCGTCACGCCAGGTCCAGAAGGAGTCGGCGTCGCTGCCCGAGCGCTCGGCGAGGCCGGCCATCGCCCGCTGGTGGGCATGGCTGTGCACATTGGCCATACCCGGTATGGCGAAGCCTCCGATCCGCTCGGCGCCGGCGCCGTCGTCGACCGCAACCTCGGCGATGCGGCCATCAGTGCCGATGCTGATCGTCACCCCCGATGCCACACCGGCGGGGAGGAGTGCCTCGTCGACATGCAGCTTGCGTGGGGTCATCGTGGCGCCTATGCTGTATAGACAGCTTCTAGAGCACCCTTCCATACGGTTCAATCGAAATGTCCCTGCTCCTCAAGCACGGAACGCTCGCCACCATGGTGCAGAGCGACGCGCCCTATGGCCTGATCGCCGACGGGGCGGCGCTGTTGGAGCAGGGACGGATCGCCTGGGTCGGCGCTTCGGCGGAAGCTCCAGGCGGGGATGAGGTCGTCGATCTCGAAGGGCGGCTGGTCACGCCCGGGCTCATCGACTGCCACACGCATCTCGTCTATGCCGGTTCGCGCAGCGACGAGTTCGAGGCGCGCCTCAAGGGCAAGAGCTATGCCGAGATCGCACAGGCCGGTGGCGGCATCCTGTCGACGGTCCGAGCAACGCGGGCCGCCGATGAAGCGACGCTCACGGCCCAGAGCCTGCCGCGGCTCGATGCGCTGCTGGCAGAGGGCGTGACCACCGTCGAGATCAAGTCGGGCTACGGACTCGACGAGGCGACCGAGCTCAAGATGCTGCGGACGGCGCGGACCTTGGGCACGCTGCGGCCGGTATCGGTCGTCACCTCCTATCTTGGCGCGCATGCCATCCCGCCGGAGCATCGCGAGGACCGTGCCGGTTATATCCGGCTGATCAGCGGCCTGATGCCGCGGGTCAAGGGCCTCGCCGATGCCGTCGATGCGTTCTGCGAGACGATCGCCTTCTCGGTCGAGGAAACGGACCTCGTGTTCACTGCAGCGCGGGCGCATGGGCTGCCGGTCAAGCTGCACGCCGAGCAGCTGTCGAATTCGGGCGGCGCGCGGCTTGCGGCGCGATACGGCGCGCTGTCGGTCGACCATCTCGAATATCTCGACGAGGCGGGTGTCGAGGCCATCGCTCGATCGGGCAGCGTGGCCACGCTCCTGCCCGGCGCCTTTTATTACCTGAACGAGACGCGCAAGCCGCCCGTCGGAGCGCTGCGCCGGGCCGGGGTGCCGATGGCGGTGGCGAGCGACCTCAATCCCGGAAGCTCGCCGGTTCATTCGCTCCTCATCGCCATGAACATGGCATCGGTCCTGTTCGGACTGACGCCCGAGGAGTCGCTCGCCGGGACGACGAGGATCGCGGCTCTGGCCCTCGGCCTTGCAGATCGGGGCCGGATCGCGCCCGGCTTGCGCGCCGATCTTGCGGTGTGGAACGTCACGCGCCCGGGCGATCTTGCCTATCCGCTCGGACTGAACCCGCTGCAGGCGACGATCCACGGCGGAACGTGCGTGCGCGGCCGGTTGCGATGAGCGAAGAGCGCCAGGAGAAGGGACCGCGCTATCTCAAGGTCAAGGAGCATATCCGGGCCCGCATCGCTTCGGGCGAATTCGGCCCCGGTGCCCGGGTGCCATCGGAAAACGAGCTCGTATCGCGCTTCGGCTTGAGCCGGATGACCGTCAACCGGGCGCTCAGGGAGCTCGCCGCCGATGGCTGGCTCAAGCGCCGGCCGGGGGTGGGCAGCTTCGTGCGGCAGCCGCCGGCGCGCGGCAGCTTGCTCTGCGTCCGCGACATCGCGCAGGACATCAAGCGGCGGGGGCACCATCACAGTTCCCGCCTGATCAGCCGCGAGACGCTTGCAGCGAACGGGGATGTCGCCGAAGGTTTCGCCATCGAGCCGGGGCGGCCGGTGCATCGCCTGGTGGTGGTGCATGACGAGAACAGGGTGCCGGTGCAGCTGGAAGAGCGCCTGGTCAATGGCGATGTTGCGAAACACTTCCTGGAGCAGGATTTCAGCCGCATGACGCCGACGGCCTGGCTCATGGAACACTTCCCGGTCGAGGAGCTGGAACATACGGTGCAGGCGGCCATGCCGAGCGAGGACGAGCAGCGGCTTCTCGGCATCGGGCCGCAGGAACCCTGCCTTGTCCTCAATCGGCGGAGCTGGTCGGGAGGCACCGTCCTCACCATGGCGCGGCTTGTCTTTCCGGCGAGCCGCTATGTCCTTCACAGCCGACACCGGGTCACGCCAGAGGGAGATCACACGCCGTGAATGCCGATCCTCGCCATGACAATTCGCGCCGCATCCGCAGCCCGCGGGGCACGGTTCTGAGCGCCAAGAGCTGGCTCACCGAGGCACCCTTGCGCATGCTGATGAACAATCTCGATCACGAGGTGGCCGAGCGGCCGGAGGATCTCGTGGTCTATGGCGGCATCGGCCGGGCAGCCCGCACCTGGGGCGATTTCGACCGCATCGTGCAATCGCTGCGTTCGCTCGAAGAGGACGAGACGCTGCTCGTCCAGTCCGGAAAGCCGGTCGGGATCTTCCGCACCCATGCGGATGCGCCGCGGGTGCTGATCGCCAATTCCAACCTGGTGCCGCACTGGGCAAGCTGGGAAAAATTCAACGAGCTCGATCGCAAGGGACTGATGATGTACGGCCAGATGACGGCCGGCTCATGGATCTATATCGGAACGCAAGGGATCGTTCAGGGAACTTATGAAACCTTCGCCGAAATCGGCCGCCAGCATTATGGCGGCAAGCTCAAGGGCAAATGGATCCTGACGGCCGGTCTCGGCGGCATGGGCGGCGCCCAGCCGCTGGCAGCAACCATGGCCGGCGCCTCGCTGATCGCCATCGAATGCCAGCCGTCGCGAATCGAGATGCGGCTCAGGACCCGGTATCTCGACGCGCAAGCCGCCTCGATCGACGAGGCGCTGGCGATGGTCGAGCGGGCGCATGCGGCGGGAAAGCCGCTGTCCGTCGGCGTGCTCGGAAACGCGGCGGAGCTCGTGCCCGATATCGTCCAGCGCGGCATCCGCCCCGATGTCCTGACGGACCAGACCTCGGCGCACGACCCGGTCAACGGCTACCTGCCGGCCGGCTGGACGCTGGCGCAATGGGAGGAGCGGCGCCAGAGCGACCCGGCCGGGGTGGCGGCGGCCGCCAAGGCGTCGATGCGGGCCCATGTCGAGGCCATGCTGAAGCTTCACCAACAAGGGGTGCCCACTCTCGATTACGGCAACAACATCCGGCAGATGGCGTTCGACATGGGGCTCAAGGCAGCGTTCGACTTCCCCGGCTTCGTGCCGGCCTATATCCGACCGCTGTTCTGCCGCGGCATCGGGCCATTCCGCTGGGCGGCGCTGTCCGGCAATGCGGAGGACATCTACCGCACCGACCAGCGGGTCAAGGAACTCATTCCGGACGATCCGCATCTGCACCACTGGCTCGACATGGCGCGGGAGAAGATCGCGTTCCAAGGCCTGCCGGCACGCATCTGCTGGGTCGGTCTCGGGCAGCGCCACCGTCTCGGCCTTGCCTTCAACGAGATGGTCCGGCGGGGCGAGCTCGATGCGCCGGTGGTGATCGGTCGCGATCACCTCGATTCGGGCTCGGTCGCCAGCCCGAATCGCGAGACCGAAGCCATGCTCGACGGATCCGATGCGGTGTCCGACTGGCCGCTGCTCAACGCGCTCCTCAACACCGCGTCAGGCGCCACCTGGGTGTCGATCCATCATGGCGGCGGCGTCGGCATCGGCTATTCGCAGCATGCCGGCATGGTGATCGTCTGCGACGGCAGCGCGGCGGCCGACCGGCGGCTCGAAAGGGTGCTGTGGAACGACCCGGCCAGCGGGGTCATGCGGCATGCCGATGCGGGCTACGAGATCGCCCGCCAGGCAGCGCGCGAGAATGGTCTCAAACTGCCAAGCCTTCAGTCGTGAGGAGATCGGAATGGGTCGGTTAGCAGGGAAAGCAGCGATCGTGACCGCAGCGGCGGCGGGCATCGGGCGGGCATCCGCCGTCTCGATGGCGCGCGAAGGGGCGAAGGTGTTCGCCGCCGACATCGACGAGGCCGGCCTCGGCAAGCTCAAAGCGGAAAACAACACCATCGAAACACTCACGCTCGATATATGCGACGCGGCCAAGGTCAGGGCGGCGCGTGAGCGAACGGGCCCGGTGGACGTCCTCGTCAACTGTTCCGGCTTCGTCCATCACGGCACCGTCATGGAGGTCAGCGAGAAGGACTGGGACTTCTCCTTCGACCTCAATGTGCGCGCGCATTTCCGCATGATCC
>DATAOT010000057.1:0-5579 GCA_036265615.1 Aestuariivirgaceae bacterium | reverse complement strand
GCCCGCGGCAAGGCCTTGCGCTCCGGCGGACGCGGCAGGGCCTTCTCCTCGTCGCGACTCAGATAGCGGAATCCAAGCTTCTCCTTGCCGGTCGTCTCATCGACCTCGAGCAGGACCCGGGCCGTGCCGCCATTCTGCAGCTTGCCGAACAGAACCTGGTCGGCCAGCGGCTTCTTGATGTTCTCCTGGATGATCCGCGCCATCGGGCGCGCCCCCATGGATTCGTCATAACCCTGCCGCACGAGCCAACCGGCGGCGGCGTCCGACAGCTCGATATTGACCTGGCGCTCGGCCAGCTGGGCCTCGAGCTGGAGGACGAATTTCTGCACCACCTGGCGCACGATCTCGGGCGACAGATGAGCGAAGCCGACGATGGCGTCGAGCCGGTTGCGGAACTCGGGCGAGAACGTGCGGCTCACCGCCTCCTGGTCATCGCCTTCACGCTTGGTGCGGGTGAAGCCATAGGCGGCACCGGCAAGCTCCTGCGCCCCGGCATTGGTCGTCATGATCAGGATGACATTGCGGAAGTCGACCGACTTGCCATTGTGATCGGTCAGCTTGCCGTGGTCCATCACCTGCAGGAGGATGTTGAACAGGTCGGGATGAGCCTTCTCGATCTCGTCGAGCAACAGCACGGTATGGGGGTGCTGGTCAATGCCGTCGGTCAGAAGACCGCCCTGGTCGAAGCCGACATAGCCGGGCGGGGCGCCGATCAGCCGCGACACCGAATGGCGCTCCATATATTCCGACATGTCGAAGCGGAGCATATGGATGCCCATGATGTCGGCGAGGCGCTTGGCAACCTCGGTCTTGCCGACGCCGGTCGGGCCTGAGAACAGATAGCAGCCGATCGGCTTCTCGGGCTCTCGCAAGCCCGCTCGCGACAGCTTGATCGCCGAGGCGAGGGCATCGATCGCCCGATCCTGGCCGAACACCACCCGCTTCAGCTCGACCGAGAGGTTGCGCAGCATCTCGGCATCGTCGCGCGACACGGTCTTGGGCGGGATCCGCGCCATGGTGGCCACAGTCTCCTCGATTTCCTTGACGCCGATCACGCGGCGGCGGCGGGCCTCCGGCAGGAGCATCTGGGAAGCGCCGGACTCGTCGATGACGTCGATCGCCTTGTCGGGCAGCTTGCGGTCGTGCATGTAGCGGGCCGACAGCTCGACCGCCGATTTGATCGCGGCATTGGTGAAGCTGACGCCGTGGAATTTCTCGAAATACTCCTTCAAGCCCTTGAGGATCTTTATCGCGTCAGACACCGAGGGCTCGTTGACGTCGATCTTCTGGAAGCGCCGGACCAGCGCGCGGTCCTTCTCGAAATGCTGGCGGTATTCCTTGTAGGTCGTCGAGCCGATGCAGCGCAGATTGCCGCCGGCGAGCGAGGGCTTGAGCAGGTTGGAAGCGTCCATCGCACCGCCGCTGGTGGCGCCGGCGCCGATCACGGTGTGGATCTCGTCGATGAACATGATGGCCCCGGGATAGGCCTCGATCTCCTTGATGACCCCCTTGAGGCGCTCCTCGAAGTCGCCGCGATACCGCGTGCCGGCAAGCAACGCCCCCATGTCGAGCTGGAATATGGTGCAGTCCTTGAGGACCTCGGGCACCTCGCTGCCGATGATCTTTCGGGCCAGCCCCTCGACGATGGCCGTCTTGCCGACGCCTGGGTCGCCGACGAACAGCGGGTTGTTCTTCTGGCGCCGGCACAGCACCTGGATGGTGCGCCTGACCTCGGCATCGCGGCCGATCAGCGGGTCGATCCGGCCGTCGCTGGCCTTCTTGTTGAGGTTGATGCAGTAGGCTTCGAGCGCATCGCCGGAGGGCTTCTTGCGGCCGTCGCCATCCCCGTCGCGGTCCTCGCCGTCATCCTGCTCGACGCCGCGCACGGTGCGGGTCTCGGAGGAGCCTGGCCGCTTGGCAATGCCATGAGAGATGAAGTTGACCGCGTCGTAGCGGGTCATGTCCTGCTCCTGCAGGAAGTAGGCGGCATGGCTCTCGCGCTCGGCAAAAATCGCGACCAGCACGTTGGCGCCGGTCACCTCGTCGCGGCCGGAGGACTGGACATGGATGACGGCGCGCTGAATGACGCGCTGGAAACCGGCGGTTGGCTTCGAATCGTCGCCATTGTCGACCACCAGGCTCGCGAGCTCGTTGTCTATGTAGTTCTCGAGACTTCGCCGCAGGACGTCAAGGTCGACACCGCAGGCGCGCATGACTGCCGCCGCGTCCTTGTCGTCCATGAGCGCCAGCAGGAGGTGCTCGAGGGTTGCATATTCGTGGCTGCGCTCATTGGCGAGCGCGAGCGCGCGATGAAGGGCCTGTTCGAGACTGCGCGAGAATGTTGGCACGAGGTGAGACTACTCCTTTTCCATGGTGCACTGTAGCGGATGCTGGTGCTGCCGTGCAAAGTCCATCACCTGGGTGACCTTCGTTTCGGCCACCTCGTAGGTGTAAACGCCACAGACGCCGATACCCCGCTGGTGCACATGGAGCATGATTCGTGTGGCCTCTTCCCGCCCCTTGTTGAAAAACCGCTCGAGCACGTGAACAACGAACTCCATGGGCGTGTAGTCGTCATTGAGCAACAGCACCTTGTAGAGACTGGGCTTCTTGGTCTTCGGTTCCGTCCTGGTTATGACGCCCGTCTGCCCGGCGTCCCTCGGTCGCCCAGCCTTGCCAGCCATGTTCGGTTCGTTGCTCGTCATTCCCGTGCTCGGTCCGAGAGGCGATTATATAGGTGCTCCTTACGCTGAGGGGAGACGGTTTTCACTTCGTGAGGCGCAATCATCAAGAGACCGCGACCAATATGCAAAACGCCCGGCCGGGGGTTCCCGACCGGGCGTCACGATAGATGGCGGGCGAGGCTATCTTACTTCGGGGCGCCGGGCTTGCCGGTGAGCTGGGCAATCTGCGCCTCGAACGGCTTGTAGGCCTCCTTGGCAGCCGCGGCGTAAAGCTCGCCGAACTTGTTCAGCTGGCCGACAAAGCCTTCGTAAGCGTCCTTGGCAAAGCCCTGCTGAACGGCCAATGCGCGGTCCAGAGACTTGGCAGCCATCATTTCCTGCAGAGCCGCAGTGCCCTTCTCGAACGACTTCTTCGAGTATTCGGCAGTCTCGGCGGCGACAGCCTGGAAGCCCTTGGTCATCGCGGTGGCAGAGGCGACCCAAGCCTCGAAGCCCTGCTTGCCATAGTCCTGCACGTCCTCGAACGACTTAATCATCGTCACACTCTCCTGCTGGGGGCAGACCGGAATACCACCTCCGGGTCTGTGGAGGATATAATGCATTGCACAAAATTTCGTCAAGGGGTTTTTGCAGTGCACAATAAGTCCGATATGCGACGATGTGGCGCCCCGGCCTCATTTGCAGAACTAATGCTGAAAACGGCTGACATTTATTGGCCAAGGTTTTTACGTCTTGTTAGGAATGAGTTGCGAAGCTGATTTGCAGGACAGAGCGGGAGGCTGTTCCGAAGCTTGGCTGTCGTCTGTTGCGTGCTGATCGGGTGTCATCAACTGTCCAGCGCTCAAGGGTGATGGTGGCGACGTAAGCGCCTCGCTCGGGGTCGAGGCCATGAGGGGACCAGAAGGAATCTTGTGGTGCTGGTGATGGTGTGCGCGTCATCATTCGGGCGCTGCGTGGCGCGGCGCACGGCACGCGCTCTGGCAATTCTCCCGGCACTTGCCGTGGCGGCAGGCATGACGGCCGAGCCGGCGGCGGCCCGATCGAGACCGGCCGCCTACAAGCCACCCTTCTCGGCCATCGCCATCGATGCATATTCCGGCAAGTCGATCTACGAGCGCTCGCCCGACGAGCCGCGCTATCCGGCCTCGCTCACCAAGATGATGACCCTCTATCTCCTGTTCCAGGACCTCGAGGCCGGCAAGATCACCACGAATTCGCGGTTCACCGTTTCGGCCCATGCCGCATCGCAGGCGCCCTCCAAGCTCGGCCTGAAGCCGGGCCAGACCATCCGGGCCGAGGACGCCATTCTGGCCCTGGTGACAAAATCGGCAAACGACGTAGCGGTAACCATTGCCGAGAACCTCGGCGGCTCGGAAGCGAAGTTCGCCGAGCGCATGACCCGCACGGCGCGGTCGATCGGGATGACGCGGACGACGTTCCGCAATGCCTCCGGCCTGCCCGACCTGCAGCAGCGCACCACGGCGCGCGACATGGCAACCCTCGGTCTCAGGCTGCAGCGGGATTTTCCGAAGGAATTCACCTATTTCGCCCGCCCGTCCTTCACCTTCGCCGGGCGGGTGGTGCGGACGCACAACCGCCTGCTCGGCCGCATGCGCGGCGTTGACGGCATCAAGACCGGCTACACGCGGGCGTCCGGCTTCAACCTCGTGACGTCGGCCGGACGCGACGGCAAGCGGCTTGTCGGCGCCGTGATGGGCGGTGCCTCGGGCGGCGCCCGCAATCGCTACATGGCTGCCATGCTGGAGAGCGCCTTCCCCAAGGCCGGCAAGGGCAAGCTCATCGCGCTGGCGGCCGGCCGGCCGCCAGGTTACGCCGCGGCTGTTGCCGCGGGCGCCGGCGATAATGACAAGCCGGCGGGCAAGACGCGACTTGCCGGGGTGCCGGTGCCAAAGCCGAAGCCCGAGACCGAGGAGCCGGACATGAAGCTGGTCCCGGCGGAGGTCGCAGCCGATTCCGGTGACGACGAGGAAGCCGATGCACAGGATGCGGCGAATGTCGCCGATCGACCGGGCGGCGAGGAGGTCAGCCGGCCGTCCGAGACGCTGCCACAGCCGATCGAGCTGGCGGCTCGACCGGCGCCGCAACAGAGGGAAGCGGCGCCTGACCCGCAGTCGGCACCGCCGGTCCGTCCCGGCGATGATACCTCCACTCATCCCGATCCGGGCGTCGCCGGGCTCTCCCCCATCGATCCGAACGAGGATGCGACCTCGACCGGCAAGAGCGACAGCCTGTTCGTCATGCGCCAGGCGGCGCCCCCGCCCCCGCCCGCCGCCGTGACCAAGGCCATCGTCGCGGTCAAGCCGGCCCGGGCATCGCTTGCCGCAGCGCCGAACATCGAGCCGGCAAGCCTCACGAGCACGCAGGAGGCGGATCTCTCGGCCCATGCCGTCACCTGGAACATCCAGATCGGCGCCTTTCCGACATCGGATGCGGCGCAGGAACGCATCGACGCCGCTCAGGCGGCGGCTGCCGATCTCCTGCAGGGCAAGGCCCCCTTCACAATGGCGGTGAGCCGGGGCAATCAGACGATCTTCCGGGCGCGGTTCTCGGGTTTCAACGAAGACCAGGCGCGCGAAGCCTGCAAACGGCTGACCCGCAAGGGTGTCGGCTGCTTCCCGCTGGCGCCCCGCACTTAGAGCACAGAACGATTTCAGTTTCCCTCATGGCCGGGCTTGACCCGGCCATCCGGTCTTTGCGTTGACATCCCTGGATGGCCGGCTCGGCGGCCGGCCATGAAGGGGGAAAGAATTGTCACACGCCGAGCAGGACGTCCTTGGCCTGGTTGATCTTGGCTGCGAGATAGTCCGAGCCGCCATGGTCGGGATGGTAATTCTTCATCATCCGGCGGTGGGCAGCGCGAATTTCCTCTTCCGT
>DATAOT010000056.1:0-15299 GCA_036265615.1 Aestuariivirgaceae bacterium | reverse complement strand
TTCGAGGGCGCCTCCTATTCCGAGCTGACGAACGCGACGGGGCTAAACAAATCGAGCCTTTACAACGCCTTCGGCGACAAGCAGGCGCTTTACATCAAGTGTCTCGAGCGGTTTTCGGAAACCATCGCTCAACCGGAGATGGCGCTGCTCCGGCGACCGGACTTTGCCGACGCCATTGCCGGCCTTTTCGAAAGCCTGGTGCAGCGGATGAACGATGCGGCCCAGCCGCGCGGCTGCCTGGTGACCATGGCAGCCCTGGAGCTGGGCGGGGCGCAGGGCCCGGTCGGGGCACTCATTCGGGCCAATCTTCAGGAGTGGCTTTCCGCATTGCGGGCACGCTGCGACCGCGCCGTGCGCGACGGCGAGCTGCCGCCCGACACCGATACCGAGGCGCTGGCGTCGCTGTTTCTCGCTGTCATGCGCGGATTGCCGGCTCTCAACCGCGGCTTCGGCGACCTCAGATCAGCCGCCCTGGCGGTGAAAGCCCTGCTGCAGATGCTGGCCTGCGCGCCGCGTCTGACCCGGTGATCAGCCCCGTCGGCGCCGTCGCCGATCCGTTCCGTCGTCGGGCGCCTGGACCGTTTTCGGCGCCGGCAGCGTGACGGCCTTGGAGAGGTTGGGATAGGCGGCACTTTTGTGCGGGATCGCCATGGCCTCGACGAAATGGTGCTGGAACAGCGGCTCGACGGCCGTTTCGATCTTCTCGATGCGGCGCACCACCTGCTCGATCTCGTTGCGGCTGTCGATGTTCAGGAGCGCGATGCGCGCGCCGGTCCCCGCTGCATTGCCGGCCGACTGCACCTTGTCCAGCGGGCAGTCGGGGATCAGGCCGAGCACCATGGCATAGGTGGTGTCGATGTGGCTGCCGAAAGCTCCGGCGAGCCGGATCGTATCGATCGCATCCACCCCGAGCTTGTCCATGAGCAGCCGGGTCCCGGCATAGAGCGCGGCCTTGGCCAGCTGAATGGCGCGGACATCGTTCTGGGTGATGGCGATCTGAGGCTCGCCGTCGCGCATGGCATAGGAGAAGGTCCGGCCGGTCGGCCGAATGCGCGGCGACCGCGCCATCTGCGAGCCGTCGATTAGTCCGTCCTGATTGATGATGCCGCTGAGATACATCTCGGCAATGATTTCGATGATTCCCGAGCCGCAGATCCCCGTGACGCCGGTCGCGGCCACGGCCTCCTCGAACCCCGGCTCGTTCGACCACAGCTCGCAGCCGATGACCTTGTAGCGCGGCTCGAGCGTGTCGCGGTCGATCCGCACGCGCTCGATGGCGCCGGGCGCCGCCCGCTGGCCTGACGAGATCTGCGCCCCTTCGAATGCCGGGCCGGTCGGCGAGGAGCAGGCAAGCAGCCGTTCCCGGCTGCCGAGGATGATCTCGGCATTGGTGCCGACATCGACGATCAGCATCAGCGCATCGGAGAGGTGCGGCGACTCCGACAGCACCACGCCGGCCGCATCGGCCCCGACGTGGCCGGCGATGCAGGGCAGCACGTAGAGCTCGGCGCCGGCATTGAGCTCGAGATCGACATCGCTTGCACGGCAGGTGATCGGCAGTCCGCTCGCCAATGCAAACGGCGCCCCGCCGAGCTCGGTCGGGTCGATCCCGAGGAACAGGTGATGCATCACCGGATTGCCGACCACCGCAAGCTCGAGGATGTCGCTGACCTCGCTCCCCGCAAGGTCGGCAACCTCGCGGGCGAGCGCGTTGATCGCGCCGCGGATCGCGCCGGTCATCTCTCGATCGCCGCCCGGGTTCATCATCACATAGGAGACACGGCTCATCAGATCTTCGCCGAAGCGGATCTGCGGGTTCATCACTCCGGCCGATGCCAGGACCTCGCCGGTCGACAACGAGCACAGATGCGCCGCGACCGTCGTCGAGCCGATGTCGATGGCGAGGCCGAGGATCCGGTCGTGGAACCCCGGCCAGATGGCGGTGATGCCGGAAACCCCGCCGGCAAGCCTATGGTGCACGGCGCAAGTGATCTTCCATTCGCCCTTCCGCAGCACCTTCTGGAGACTGCGGATGACGCCGAGATCCGTCGTCAGCCCTTCGAGTCCCCATTGGCCTTGCAGGGCCGAAAGGACCCGCTCGAGATCGGAGGAGGGGTGGTGCATGTCGGGCTCGGCGACCTCGACGTAATAGAGCCTGGTCGCCGGATTCATCGCGATGACCCGCGCGTCGGCGCGTTTGCGGACGACCTGCTTGTGCACCTGCGAGTCCGCCGGCACGTCGATCACCACATCGCCGAGCAGCTGGGCCTGGCAGGACAGCCGGCGGCCGGGGCGCAACCCGCGCTTCTCCTCGTAGCGCAGCTCGACGCGGTTGACCGGGCTCAGGTGATCGGGGCGCGACACGATGCCGTGCTTGGCGAACTCGCCCTCCGACAGCGTCACCTGGCAGCGGCCGCAGATCGCCCGCCCGCCGCAGACGGAATCGATGTCGACGCCGAGCGAGCGCGCCGCCTGAAGCACCGGCGTGCCGATTTCGAAGCGGCCCCGCTTGCCGGAGGGCGTGAAGACGATCAGCGCGTCGCGACCGGTTGCGGCCATGAGATCGATCAGCTGCGCCGGCGCCGGCGCTCCTCGCGTTCGCGGCGCCTTGCGTCGATGTCGCTTTCGCTGGCGCTCGGCTGGCAGCTGTCGCCCGATCCGGCAGGCGCGGTCCCCGCGGCACCGGCGGCAGGCGCCGCCGGCTCGCGGAACTTGCGGATCCAGCCGAGGCAGTTGGCATCGACGCCGTTCAGCACGTTGGCGCCCATGATGGCATGCATGTCCTCGTTATGCAGCGGGTTCATGATCGCCGACGTCATGCCGTGCGAGGCGGCCATGGCGAGGAAATAGCCGGTGAGCGCTCGTCTGTTGGGCATGCCGAAGGACACGTTCGAGGCGCCGCAGGTGGTGTTGACCTTGAGCTCCTCGCGCAGGCGGCGCACCAGCCGGAAGACCTGCTGGCCGGCGGTCCCCATGGCACCGATCGGCATGACCAGCGGGTCGACGACGATGTCGTGCGGCTTGATCCCGTAATCCGCCGCCCGCTCGACGATCTTCTTCGCCACCGCGAAACGGACATCCGGGTCCTCGCTGATGCCGCTCTCGTCATTGGAGATCGCGACCACCGGCACATTGTACTTGGCGATCAGCGGCAGAATGGCCTCCAGCCGCTCCTCCTCGCCTGTCACCGAGTTGACGAGCGGTCGACCCTTCACCGTTTCCAACCCGGCTTTCAGAGCCGCCGGCACCGAGGAGTCGATGCAGATCGGAATGTCGACTGTCGCCTGCACGATCTCGAGAGTCTGGCGCAGCAGCGGCGGCTCGCTCTCGTTCGGATTGACCGCGGTCACGCCGGCATTGACGTCGAGAATATGCGCCCCGGCCTTGCGCTGGGCGAGCGCATCGGCTTTGACCGTCTCGAAATTGCCGGCGATCATCTCGGCGGCGAGCTTCTTTCGTCCGGTCGGGTTGATCCGCTCTCCGATGATGGTGAACGGCTTGTCGAAGCCGATGATCACCTGCCTTTTTTCGGACGCAACCAGCGTATGAGTCATGATGTTTCCTAGCTGTTCTGGCCGGTCGTTTCGGCCCGGTCCCATCCACCATTGGCAATCAGCTGCCTGAGCTTTTCGCGGTCATAGCGATCGCAGAGATCGCGTGCGGCCTGCTCGGCTTCGCTTGCGAGGTCGTCCGACACCTCGACCGGGCCTTCCCGCCGCCATTCCTCGAGGTAGTCGTCGGTGTTCGCGGCGCCGCTGCGCATGGCCGCCATGTCGATCGCTTCCTGGAACGGAGCGGGAAGCAGGCGTTTCTCGTTGCTCCTTCCGGCCTTTACGATCACCTGGGAGGGAATGTCGCGCCAGTAGAGGATTGTCAGCTGCGCCATTGGGCCGGCTCGTCTTGACGTCGTCGATGTTCGAATGCAGCTTTATATGTGTCATGCGTATATGTCACGCCGTGTCGCTGCCGACCACCGTGGGTCGAAATGCGACCGTTCAGCACTGCATCATCAGAGGTGGGAAATGGATCGAACCAGGGCCGTTGTGAATGTTGCAACCAAACGACTACCTGCGGTCGCGCTGACGGCCGGCGTCCTGGCCCTGGCTGCGCCCCTGTCGACATTCGCCGCGACCTGCCCCCAGTCCGGCATCGTCGAACGGGCTGGCAACGCCATGATACAGGCCGCAAAATCCGGCTCTCCCGCAGCTTTTTCGGGGGCTCTGAGGTCCTACGCCGACATGGGCTCCATCGCTATGTTCGCGCTCGGGAAGTATCGCCAGGGCCTGCCGGCTGGGAAGCGCGACGAGTTCGTCGCCCTGACGACCGACTACGTGTCGCGGACCCTGAATGATTTTCGCCTCAAATTCCGGGCCGAGTCGATCACCGTGCGGGACTGTTCCGGCGATACGATCACGAGCGTGATCTTCTTCCTTGGCGGCAAGGGCAACCAGCCGGTGATCTGGCGGGTCAAGGGCTCGAGAGTGGCCGATGTCAATGTCCAGAACGTCTGGCTGGCCCAGCTTCTGCGAACCAATCTCACCGGCATTCTCGACAAGAACAATGGCAACTTCGACAAGCTTTTCGCCGAAATGAAGAGATAGCGGGTGCATCGCCCGTTTGCGCTTCTGGCCTGGCGCATCTGGCCGCCCTGTCGCATCTGATCGGATTCTGGACGTTTGGACCCCGGCCGAGCCCGGCTCCATGCTCTATCGCTTCGGGGATCGACCAATCTCCGTTGAGGCCGTGCGACCATGTCCGATCCCCAAGCTTCCGCCGATGCCGGCTCACGGCGCTCGCGACGATCCGGCGGCGGCGCCGAGGCCCGCCGGGCGCAGCGCTCGGCGGCAGGGCAGGGCCCGCAGCTCACCTACATCAAGCGGCAGATCCCGCTCTACGAGGTGCTGACCGAGGACGGCCTCGCTCTCATCGAGAACAATGCCGACACCATACTTGAGGAAATCGGCATCGATTTCCGCGACGATCCGGAGGCGCTTGCCATGTGGCGAGATGCCGGCGCGGAAGTCAAAGGCGAGCGGGTGCGCTTCCCCAAGGGGCTGGTGCGCTCGCTGCTCAAGACCGCGCCCCGGGAGTTCACCCAGCACGCCAGGAACCCCGCGCGGAATGTCGAGATCGGCGGTCGCAACCTGGTTTTCGCGCCGGTTTATGGACCGCCCTTCATCCGCAATCTCGATGATGGGCGACGCTACGCCACCATCGAGGATTTTCGCAATTTCGTGAAGCTCGCCTATCTCGCGCCGGCCCTCCACCATTCGGGCGGAACCGTCTGCGAGCCGGTCGACATCCCGGTCGCCAAGCGCCATCTCGACATGGTCTACAGCCACATTCGTTATTCAGACAAGCCGTTCATGGGCTCGGTCACGGCCCCGGAGCGGGCCGAGGACTCGGTGACAATGGCTCGCATGGTGTTCGGCGAGGCGTTCGTCGACGAGAACTGCGTGATGGTCAATCTCATCAATGCCAATTCGCCGCTCGTCTTCGATTCCACGATGGTTGGTGCACTGAAGGTCTATGCCAGGGCCAACCAGGGAACCATCATCTCGCCCTTCATCCTCTCCGGCGCCATGTCGGCGGTGACGGTGATCGGAACGCTGACCCAGATTCTTGCCGAAGCATCGGTCGGCATGGCCTTCGCCCAGCTCTGCCGCAAGGGAGCACCCGTGATCTTCGGCACCTTTGCGAGCTCGATATCCATGCAATCCGGCGCCCCGACCTTCGGCGCGCCGGAGCCGGCCCACGTGCTGTTTGGCGCCGCCCAGCTGGCGCGCCGCCTTGGCGTGCCGTTCCGCTCCGGCGGCGCCCTGTGCTCCTCCAAGCTTCCCGATGCACAGGCGGCGAGCGAGAGCTCGAACACGCTGTGGCCGACCCTGCTCGGGGGTGTCAATTTCGTCCTGCACGCGGCCGGGTGGCTAGAGGGCGGCCTTGTCTCCGGCTACGAGAAGCTGATGATCGATGCCGATCAGCTGTCGATGCTGCAGCGCTTTGCCGACGGCGTCGATCTGAGCGAGAACGGCCAGGCACTCGACGCGATCCGCGAGGTCGGGCCGGGCAGCCATTTTCTCGGCTGCGCCCACACCCAGGCCAATTTCGAGACGGCGTTCTGGCGCTCGGGGCTTGCCGACAACAATTCCTTCGAACAATGGCGCGACGATGGGTCGAAGGATATCGCGCAGCGTGCGAACGCCCTGTGGAAGCGCCAGCTGCGCGAGTATGAGGCACCCCCCATCGATCCGGCGCTCGATGAAGCGCTCAAGGCCTTCATCGCCAGCCGCAAGGCGGTGCTGCCCGACGCGGTGGCATGACGGGGGGCCGGGCGCCCGGCTGCCCAAGGATTGCCACCTGTTCACTTTTCGCGGATTTGCGGCGGTGCTACCGTCTCAAGCATTCGCAGCCGAGACAGCCCCAGGCCCTGGCGCCCTCGGCCAAAGGATCGGGCCAATCTGCCCATGGGAGGAAATGGAATGTCGAATAAGGAACATATCTGGATTCCACGGTTGAAGCAGCAGCTGGCCGACCGCCTGATCGGCCGGCGCGAGTTCATCCGCTACTCGGCGCTGCTCGGGATGTCGGCGGGCGCAGCCTACATGTGGGCCGGCAAGATCACCGGCCAGCCGATCGCCCCGCCTGCCCGCGCCGCGGAAATGCCCAAGGGCGGTGTCCTCAAGGTCGCGATGCGCGTGCCCAAGCTCGACAATCCCCACACCTTCTCCTGGATCTATGACTCGAACGTGGTCCGCCAGGTCAACGGCTATCTGACCCGCACCGGCATCGACAACGTCACGCGGCCGGCGCTGGCGTCCAAATGGGAGGCCTCCGAGGACCTCAAGACCTGGACCTTCACCATTGCCGACGTCAACTGGCATGACGGGCGGCCCTTCACAGCCGAGGATGCGGCCTGGAACATCAAGCATTGCCTCGACGAGGCGACCGGTTCCTCCGTCCTCGGGCTCATGAAAGGCTACATGCTGAAGGAGGTCGACAAGGGCAAGAAGGACGACAAGGGCAAGCCCACGATGTCGACCGAGCTGTGGGACGCCAACGCCATCGAGGTCAAGGGCCCGAAGACGCTGATCCTGCATCTGCAGGTGCCGCAGGTCGCCGTTCCCGAGCACTTCTTCCACTATCCCTTCCCGATGCTCGATCCCAAGGAGAATGGCGTCTGGGGCGTGAAATCCAACGGCACCGGCGCCTTCACGCCGGTCGAGGTCGAGGTTGGCCGCAAGGCCGTGGTCAAGGCGGTCGACGGGCGCGGCGCCCATCTCGATGCCATCGAGTTCATCGATCTTGGCGACAACCCTTCGGCCCAGGCCGCAGCCCTTGCCTCGAAGCAGGTCCACGGGATGTACGAAGCCAATATCGAGCAGCTGGAGCTCTTCCAGGGCATGGACCACGTCAACCGTTATGACGCGGTCACGGCCGACACCGCCGTCGCCCGCATGCAGCCGGTCAAGCCTTTCGACGATCCCAAGGTCCGCAAGGCCATGCGGCTGGCAACCGACCAGGCCAAGACGCTCGAGCTCGCCCATCGCGGCATCGGAACGATCGCCGAGCACCACCACGTCTCGCCGATTCATCCCGACTACAAGAAGCTCGCCGCGATGACCCAGAACATCGAGGAGGCGAAGAAGCTCCTCGAGGAGGCCGGCTACAAGGACGGCATCGATATCGAGATCTTCGGCAAGTCGGATCCGACCTGGGAAGGTGCCGCGATCGAAGCCATGGTCGAGCAGTGGAAGGCAGCCAACATCCGGGCCAAGATCAACATTCTTCCCTCGGCCAAATATTGGGATGTATGGACGACCGTGCCGCTCGGCTTCACCGTGTGGGCACATCGCCCGCTCGGCTTCATGGTGCTGGCGCTCGCCTACCGCACCGGTGTGCCGTGGAACGAGTCGAAATATTCCAACAAGGAATTCGACACGCTACTCGGCAAGGCTGAGGGAACCCTCGACGTCGCCACCCGAGCCGAGATCATCGGCCAGCTCGAGAAGATCATGCAGGAGGACGGGCCGATCGTGCAGCCGCTCTGGCGGTCGCTGTTCACCTACTACGACAAGCGGGTGCAGGGCTTCCAGATGCACCCGACCCGCTACATCTTCGGCGAGGAGCTGGCCATCCAGGCCTGATCCTCATCCCTGATTGCCGCCTGCCGTCTGCTTGGAAAACAGCCGGCGGCAGGCGGTTTCAGGCCATTGCGACGGGGCTTCTGCTTCGTCATACTGCCGCCAAGGCGCAGGCGAGAAGCCGGAAGAACCGGACGTTATCAGACCGTCATGCCGCTGTGACAACTAGCAAAACCGGACGGATGAAATCCGTCGCCCCAGGGAGATCTCAGGATGAAACTCGATCGACACATCAGCCGCCGCGGCGTTGTCAAGGGCAGCGCTGCCGCCGGCGCCGTTGCGCTTTTTGCGCCTGCCTATGTCAAGAACGCCCTGTCGAGCTCGGGCGAGCTCAATGTGATGTTCTGGTCGGACGAACTGCCCGAGGATCTTCTCAAGTCCTTCACCGACAAAACCGGCATCAAGGTCAATTTCACCGGGTTCGGTTCGAACGAGGAGCTCCTCAACAAGATGAAGAGCACCAAGGGCGAGGGCTTCGACCTCATCAGCCCGACCCTCAACCGCGTGCCGCAATGGAAGGAGCTGGGCGTCACCCAGGCCTGGGACCTCAAGAAGATTCCGGTGGACCGGCTGAACCCGGCCATGCTGAAGGCCGGCGAGATCTGGAATCTCGACGGCAAGGGGCAGCACTGGCTGCCGCATGTCTGGGGAACCGAGGGCATCTCCTGGCGCACCGACAAATGGCAGCCCAAGGGTGAGTTCCCGAGCTATGGCGACATCTGGGACGATGCCAATGCCGGCAAGACCATGGGCCGCAGCCACTCGCTGATCCTCGGTGCCGGCCTATGGATGGAAGGCGAGGGCAAGCTCGAGCCCGGCTCGATGCTCAAGGCCGCCTATGAATCGGAAGCGAAAATGCGGCCGATCTGGGAGAAGGTGACCCAGTTCTGCATCGACAAGAAGAAGAACATCAAGGTGCTGTGGAACGACGCCGATACCCAGAAGAACGGCCTCCTCAACGAAGGCATCGTCTGTGCCCAGACCTGGGACGGCCCGCCGATTGCCCTGAAGAACGACGGCCAGCCGGTCATGTACCGGGCGCCGAAGGAAGGCGCGATGGCATGGGTCGACGGCATGTCGCTGCCGACCGGCGCGAAGAACATCGAGCAGGCCTATGCGTTTGTCGACTTCGACTACCAGCCGGAGGCGGCAGGCAAAGCCATTGACAAGCACGGCTACAATTCGCCCGTGATCGGCGCCGACAAGTTCGCCAGCGACCGCTACGCCAAGAACTTCGCCGATGCCTATCCGGGCGACGCCCTCTCGAAGCTCAATCCCTGGCCGTCGGAGCCGCAATGGTATGCCGACCTCAGGGCGCAGTATGTGAACAAGTTCCAGAGCGCCAGCTGACCACTCCATCGGCCCTCCGCGGCATCCGCTTCGGAGGGCTGATCGTGCCGGAACCAGGGAAAGCTTTCGCAAACGATGAGCGCGGGAGTCGGCATCGAGCTCCAGAATCTGACGGTGAGCTTCGGTGACTTTGTTGCCGTGCGCGACGCGACTGTGACGATCGAGGGCGGCGAGTTCTTTTCGTTCCTCGGCCCCTCCGGCTGCGGCAAGACCACCATCCTGCGCACCGTATCGGGGTTCCAGGAACCGAGCGCCGGTCGGGTCAGGATCGGTGGCCAGGACATGGCCGGCATCGGCCCGAACAAGCGTCCCACCGCCTTGATCTTCCAGAACCTCGCTCTCTTTCCGCTGATGCGGGTGTGGGAGAACATCACCTTCGCCATGGAGGTGAAGGGCAAGGCCAAGGCCGAGCGGCGCCGTCGCGCCAATGAGCTGCTCGAGCTCATCGCTCTGACAGGGCGCGGCGAGAAATTCCCGCACGAGCTTTCCGGGGGCCAGAAGCAGCGGGTCGCCGTGGCGCGAGCGCTCTGCGCCGAGCCTCACGTGCTGCTGCTCGACGAGCCGCTTTCGGCGCTCGATCTCAAGCTGCGCCAGCATATGCGCACCGAGCTGCGAACCATCCAGCAGCGCGTCGGCATCACCTTCATCTACATCACGCATGATCAGGGCGAGGCCCTCACCATGTCTGATCACGTCGCGGTCATGCGCGACGGCGTCGTCGAGCAGGTGGCGGATGGACGCACGATCTATGACGATCCCGCAACGGCCTTCGTCGCCTCGTTCGTCGGCGAGAACAACTGCTTTTCCGGCAGGGTGGTGAGCACGGCCGCAAACGAGGTTCTGGTCGAGACGTCGAGCGGTCCGCTCAACGCCCGGATCGGCACGGCGGCACGTGGCACGCTCAAGCAGGGCGACGATGCCATGGTGTTCATCCGGCCTGAGTCGTTCCGCGTCGCCAACGGCGCAGCCGCCGCGGCGGGCAGGCTCAGCGGCACGGTGTCGGGCGAGGAATTCGAGGGACCGATCTATCATCTTTTCGTCGGCCGCGACCGCGGCCGCCCGATCAAGGTGTCGCTGGTCAATCAGGGGCAGGCGCAGAGCCATGCGGCGGGAGAGGAGATCGTCCTCGCCTATGACCCGGCAAAGGCGGTGGCGCTGCCTAAGGGCAAGCTCGCCGCCGACTAAGAGCATGATGAGTTCAGAACGAGTCGTGATATCTCCCTTCCCTCATGGCCGACCCCCGAGCCGGCCATCCAGACGATGGTGCAAGAAAAGGCTGGATGGCCGGGTGAAGCCCGGCCATGAGGGGAGGGTACCGGGTCCACCTCAACTCATCATGCTCTAAGGTTCGACCACCATGCCGACCAAGAGCTGGCTCGGGACGTTCATCACCCGCAACGGATACCTGCTCGGCGGCTACATCATCTTGGCAGTGCTGGTGTGGATCCTGCTCGTCATCGTCCTGCCGCAGATCGCGATGCTCGACTTCTCCTTCCGCTTCGACTTGCCCCCCTACAAGCAGGGCGGTCCGGAGGACGTCTACACGCTGTCCAACTACCGCTATTTTCTGCTCGGCTATCCCGGCAATCCGGACGGCTACAACTATGTCGACCTCGCCGTGTTCGGGCGGACCTTCATCGCGGCGATTTTCGTCACCATTCTCGATCTGATCCTGTGCTACCCGATCGCCTTCTACCTCGCGCAGGTCGCCAAGGGACGGCTGGCCCGCGTTCTCGGCGTGGCGCTGATCGTGCCCTATTGGATCAACGAGATCCTGCGCGCCTTCGCCTTTCGCGTCATCTTCGGCGCGAGTGGCATCATCAACAGCATCCTGATCGGCGTCGGCATCATCGACTCGCCCATCGATTTCGTGCGCGAGAACGTCGCGCTCTATGCCGGGCTGACCTATGCCTACGTGCTCCTGATGGTGTTCCCCATCTACAACGCCATCGAAAGCCTCGATCCCAATCAGATCGAAGCGGCCCGCGACATGGGCGCGCCGTGGTGGCGCATCCACTGGCGGGTGGTGATCCCCTTCGCCAAGCCGGGCATCACCTCTGGCTGCACCATCGTATTCATGCTGGCGGCCGGCGCTCTGGCGGCCCCCCAGATCCTCGGCGGCCCGTCGAGCCTGTGGTTTACCCAGATCATCTATCGAACCTTCTTCGAGAGCGTGAACTGGTCGCGGGGCGCCGCCTACGCCGTCATTCTGCTCGTGATCTGCACGCTGTTCGTGCTCCTGATGATGCGGATCTTCAGGGTGAAGCTCGGCGAGATCGGCAGATGAAGCTGCTGACCCGCCTCGCCGTCGTCGCCTATCTGCTCCTGTTCTTCGGCTTTCTGCTCGGTCCGCTGATCATCATGTCGATCACGGCCTTCAACTCCTCGACCTTTCCCCGGGTCGTGCCGTGGGAGTGCCTGACCTTCGAGTGGTTCACCCGGCTCGCCAACGACACGCGGGTGATCCAGGGCCTTGAGTTCACCGCTGTCATCGGGGTGTTCGTGGTGGTCCTCTCGCTGCTGTTTGGCCTCGCCGGAGCGCTGCTCCTGACCCAGATCTTCCCACGCGCCCGCGCGGCCTACTACACCATCGTGACCTCGCCCATCCTGATGCCCGGCATCGTCATCGGCATCGCGACAGTGCTGTTCTGGGATCGGGTCGCCCATTTCGTCGGCGCCGGCCGCGACAGCGTCTTCTATCATGGCGTCTTCCTGACGGTGCTCGGCCAGTCTTCCTTCATCGCCTCCTATTGCATGCTGGTCTTCATTTCGCGCCTGCAGCGCTTCGACGAGGGGCAGATCGAGGCAGCGCTCGATCTCGGCGCGACGCATGTCCAGGCATTCCGCAAGGTTCTCCTGCCATTCTTGCGTCCGGCAATCTTCTCGGCGGCAGTGGTCGCCTTCCTCGCCTCCTTCGAGAACTACAACACCTCGGTGTTCACGCTTGGACATTTTTCGACCTTCACCGTCGTCATCGCCCAGAAGGTTCGCTTCGGGCTCGACCCGTCGATCAGCGCGCTGTCGGTCATCATCATCACCGCCACGCTTTTCCTGGCGCTGCTCAACGAGGCCTATTCCACCCATGCCGAGCGCCATCCCGGCAATCCGCTGCGCTCGGTCTTTCGCGGTGGGGTCAGCGGATTCTTCGCCGGCAATCCGGCTGCGTTTCTCGCCTTGCTGATGCTGGCCGGCATTGTCGCCACGACGGTCTACGCCACCCGCTACGACCCGACCGGGTGCAAGGCCGAGGTGCTCCGCCGGAAGCTCGAGATCCAGGAGCGTTATGCCCGGCCGACGTCGCCGCAGCGCGCGACGCCGCCGGCCGCAGCGCCGGGCGGCCAAGCCCCGACGCCGCCGCGCCAGGATGGTTTCGGCGGCGCGTTCAATCCGCAGAATCTCCAGGTTGCCCCGGCGCCTTCACCCGCTCCAGCACCGGCGCCGACACCGCCGCCGCCGCGACAGGACGGTTTCGGCGGCGTCTTCAACCCGCAGAACCTGCAGATTGCGCCAGCCCCTGGGGCACCGCCGAAGCCTTGAGCTAGAGCATCATGCTCTAATCCGCCGGCCGCAGATCCTTGACGCCCATATGCTTCAGCGCCTCGCGCACCACCTGCAGCACGTCGCGCATGACCTTCTCGTCGACTTGGCCGATGGTGCCGATCCGGAAGCTCGGCCGCTTGGTCAGCTTGCCGGGATAGATGGCAAAGCCGCGCGAGCGCAGATAGCGGTAGAGCACCTCGAAGTCGAAGCGCGGGTCCTGCGGGCTGAGGAAAGTCTGGATGATCGGGCCGGCATCCGGCTCCTCGAGCAGCGGAACGAAGCCGATCCGCTTCATCCCCTGGACGAGGGTGGCCTGGTTCGCCTTGTAGCGCTTGAGCCGGCCATCGCTGCCGCCCTCGGCAGCGAGCTCCTTCAGAGCTTGGGCAAAGGCGACGAGCGTATGGGTCGGCGGCGTGAAGCGGAACTGGCCGGTCTTTTCCAGTGCCGTCCATTGGGCGTTGAGATCGAGCGCAACCGAATGGCAGCGTCCCGCCGATGCCGCGAGCAGGTCGCGGCGGCAGAGCACATAGGCGAAGCCGGGCACGCCTTCGATGCATTTGTTGGAGGAGGAGACGAGGACGTCGATGCCGTCCCGGGCCATGTCGATCGGCATCGCGCCGAACGAGCTCATGGCATCGACCATCAGCATGCGGCTGTGCGATTTCACCGCCGCGGCAATGTCGACCAGCGGATTGACGATGCCTGACGTCGTCTCGCAATGGACCAGGAAGACGAGCTGGATGTCGGGATCGGCATCGAGCGCTGCCGCGACGTCCTGCGGCACGATGGGTGCGCTGTCGCCGGCATCGATCCTGGCATAGGGGCGCTTGATGTGCTCGAGGATCTGGACGGCGCGCTCCCCGTAATTGCCGTTGACGAGAACCAGCGTCTTGCGCCCGCGACCGGGGGCGAAGCTGCCGAGCGCCGCTTCGATGGCGAAGGTGCCGGAGCCCTGCATCAGCACGCATTCGCCGTCGGGTCCGGCATGGGCGAGCCGCAGAAGGTCCCGCCGGATGGAGCGGATGATGTCGCGGAACTCGGGATCGCGCGAGCCCCAGTCCGCCAGCATGGCGAGCTTGACGGTGCGCGACGTGGTGAGGGGCCCGGGGGTAAGGAGCCAGGGCATGTCCTCCTGGCCGTCCGGGCCCTTGTAGATCGGCCGCGCCGTGCTGGTGCCGAGCGTCATGGTGGTTTCACCTCGATTGCAAGCTGGCTTGAGCCTCAATGGCTACGACCGGAATGCGACGCGGTCAAATGCCCTGGGCCATGAGGCGAGCGATAGGCTATAGTCGCGGCATGAGCAGAACCCTCGCCATCGCTGTCGTCCAGAACCGCGCCGCGGCCGATTTCGCCGTGAATCTCGACCGTTGCCTGAGCTTTGCCGCTGAAGCCGTGCGCGACGGCGCGAAGTTCGTCGCGCTGCCGGAATATTTCAGCGGCCTGCACGCCGACGGGCCGCGCATCCACCCGGTGGCATTCCGCGAGAGCGAGCATCCGGCCATTCCCGCCTTTGCCGAGCTCGCGCGCCGCAATGGCGCGATCGTTCTTCTCGGCTCGCTCGGCGTGCTGGCGGGCGATGGGCGGATCTTCAACCGCTCCTATCTCATCGACGCGCAGGGGAAAATCGCGGCCCGCTACGACAAGCTGCATCTCTTCGACATCGACATGCCCGACGGCACGCCCGTCCGCGAGTCGCAGACGATCGCGCCCGGAGCCGACGCCGTGCTCGCGAGGCTCGCCGACGCCGCGATCGGGCTTTCGATCTGCTACGACCTGAGATTTCCGCTGCTCTACCGCAAGCTGGCCCAGGCGGGCGCCGAGATCCTCAGCGTTCCGGCGGCTTTCACCAAGGTCACCGGCGAGGCGCATTGGCATGTGCTGAACCGGGCCCGCGCCATCGAGAACGGCTGCTTCGTCGTGGCGCCCTGCCAATGGGGCGAGCTCCCCGGCGGCGCCCGGAGCTTCGGCCATTCGCTGATCGTCGATCCCTGGGGGCGCGTGCTGGTCGACGGCGGCGAGGGCGAGGGAGTCTTCACCGCGACCGTCGATCTCGACGAGGTGGCGAGCACGAGGGCGAAGATCCCGTCCCTGCAGCACGACCGGAATTTCACCCTGGCAGGGTAGGCGTTTTTCACCCCTCCCCCAACGTGGGGAGGGGCCGAGGGTCAATCGTTTCAAGGATTCCCTCCCCCTGGTGGGGAGGGGAGCCGAGCGAAGCGAGGCCGGGTGGGGGGTCTTGAGCTACGCCTCAGGCCATGTAACCTTTTT
>DATAOT010000055.1:0-1511 GCA_036265615.1 Aestuariivirgaceae bacterium | reverse complement strand
GCCGTCAACGCCGAGATCGATGGCGACGACATCGTCTACCGCAATTACTACAATATCGGCGTCGCCGTCGGTACCGATCGCGGCCTCGTCGTGCCTGTGGTGCGCGATGCCGACCGGCTGTCCCTCGCCGCCGTCGAGCGGGCGATCGCCGAATTCGGCCGCAAGGCCCGCGACGGCCAGCTCAAGATCGAGGACATGCAGGGCGGCACCTTCACCATCTCCAATGGCGGCGTCTATGGCTCGCTGATGTCGACGCCGATCCTCAACGCGCCTCAGTCAGGCATTCTCGGCATGCACAAGATCCTCGAGCGGCCGGTCGTCGTGAGCGGCTCGATCGTCGCCCGCCCGATGATGTATCTGGCGCTCTCCTATGACCATCGCCTGGTCGACGGCAAGGATGCGGTGACCTTCCTGGTGCGGGTCAAGGAAATGATCGAGGATCCGCAGCGCATGATGCTGGATCTCTAGAGCATGGCCGACATGTTCGACGTGGCGGTGATCGGGACCGGACCGGGCGGTTATGTCTGCGCCATCCGCGCAGCCCAGCTCGGCATGCGCGTTGCAGTCATCGAGAAGCGCGCCACCCATGGCGGCACCTGCCTCAATATCGGCTGCATTCCGTCGAAAGCCCTCCTCCACGCCACCGAGCTGTTTCACGAGGCCGGGGCGAGCTTCGCCAGAATGGGCATCGAGACCGGCCCGCCGGGGCTCGATCTGCCGCGCATGATGGCTTTCAAGCAGGAGGCTGTCGAAGGCAACACCAAGGGAGTCGAGTTCCTGTTCCGCAAGAACAAGATCACGGCCTTCCACGGCGCCGCCCGCATCGTTCGGCCGGGGGAGATTGCGGTGAGGAGCGACAATGGCGAGACGACCAGCGTCGCCGCCCGCAGCATCGTCATCGCCACCGGTTCCGACAGTGCTCGCCTCAACGGCGTCGAGATCGACGAGAAGCGCATCGTCTCCTCGACCGGTGCTCTGACCCTCGATCGAGTCCCGCGCGACCTGCTGGTCGTCGGCGCCGGCGTCATCGGCCTCGAGCTCGGCTCGGTCTGGGCGAGGCTCGGGGCCAAGGTCACGGTCGTCGAGTTCCTCGACCGGATCGTCCCCGGCATCGATGCCGAGGTCGCCAAGCAGTTCCAGCGCCTGCTCCAAAGGCAGGACTTCACCTTCCGCCTGTCCTCGAAGGTCACCGGCGTCACGCCAGCGAGCGATCGCCTGTCGGTCATCGTCGAGCCGGCCAAGGGAGGACCGGCGGATCGGCTCGAGGCCGATATCGTCCTGGTGGCGATCGGCCGCGTTCCCTTTAGCGAGGGTCTCGGTCTCGATGAGCTCGGCGTTCAACTGGACAACAAGCGCCGCATCACTGTCACCGACCGCTTCGAAACCACGGTCCCTGGTATCTTCGCCATCGGCGACGTCATCCGCGGGCCGATGCTCGCCCACAAGGCCGAGGACGAAGGCATCGCCCTTGCCGAGCTGCTCGCCGGTCAGGCCGGGCATGTCAATTACGA
>DATAOT010000054.1:0-6837 GCA_036265615.1 Aestuariivirgaceae bacterium | reverse complement strand
CACCGAAAGCATCAGCGGCGGACAGCTGGCGAGCGCCGCGATGAACGCCGCCTGCGGCAGCACCGCGACCGTGCAGTCGCTGATCGCCTCGATCGAGGCCGAGCGCGGCTCGCCGTCGATCGCTGCCATCTCGCCGAAAATGCCGCCCGGTCGGATGTCGCGGAAGCTCACCTGCTTGCCCTGCGCCGAATAGACGCTCACCCGCGCCTCTCCCTCGAGCAGGAACAACACGTCGCAGGACGTATCGAGATGGCCGATGATGAGCTGCCCCGCCCCGTACTCGGCAAAGCGGCACGCGGCGGCGAGCGCCTTCAGCGCCGGATCGCTGACCTCCGCCAGGAACCCGACCGACCGCAGGGCCTCGATGCCGGTCTTCTTCTGCATCTGGGCAGTAGGCAATAGGCAATTGCAGTAGGCAATAGGCAGTAGGCATTAGCAGGCAGCGCAGTAAGTACAAGCAGCAGGAAAGGGCGCTGCTCGCTGCCCATTTGCCTATTGCCTACTGCCTTCTCTTCTGGCACTATTAGGACAGCATCACTGTCTCTTTTCCGGCGCGGGCGTTGAAATGAGCAAGGCCAATACCGGGGCCAATCGGCCCAAACGCCACTAACGGCCGCCACGCCGACGGCGGCCGAAATCTGATCATTCCGCCGCCCATAGCACAAAATAGTTCCGAATAGCCGATTAGGATTGAGATGGCCTGGAGGCCTCCCGAGGAGTGCCGGGCCAGGATCGAGGTGAGGAGACCCCGAGAGCATGTCCGGACCTGCTGCAACCCGGCACCGCCCGTTCGGCCTTCCCGAGCCTTTCGGGCTCTACGACCCTCTGCGCGAGCACGATGCCTGCGGCGTCGGCCTCTACGCCAATATTCGCAATGACAAGAGCCATCGTGTTCTCGAGCAGGGCCTGCGCATCCTGAGAAACCTCGAGCATCGCGGTGCCGTTGGTGCCGACCCCAAGGCGGGCGACGGATGCGGCGTGCTGATCCAGATCCCGCACCGGTTTTTTGCCGCCGAGGCCGAGCGGCTCGGCTTCGCCCTGCCTGCGCCGGGCGACTATGCCGCGGCCTTCCTGTTCATGCCGCGCGAGCCGGTCCTGCGCGAGGAGATCGAGCGCATCTGGTGGGAGACCGCCCGCGAGGAGGGTCTCAAGGTTCTCGGCTGGCGCGATGTCCCGGTCGATGATTCGGTCCTGGGTGCGAGCGTCAAGAAGACGGAGCCCTTCTCGCGCCAGCTGTTCATCGGCAAGGGACCGTTGATCCGCGACGAGGCTCAATTCGAGCGCAAGCTCTTCGTTGCCCGCAAGGTGGTGTCCAACCGGGTGATCGAGGTGCTCGGCAGCGCGGCCCGCGCCTACTATCCGGTCTCGGTGTCGAGCCGCACCGTCGTCTACAAGGGCCTGGTCATGCCCGACGTCCTTCCCCGCTATTATCGCGACCTGGGCGACGAGCGCGTGGAGACGGCGCTCGCGCTGGTCCATCAGCGCTTCTCCACCAACACCTTCCCGTCATGGCCGCTCGCCCATCCATACCGCTTCATCTGCCACAATGGCGAGATCAATACGCTGCGCGGCAACTACAACTGGATGGCGGCGCGCCAGGCCAACATGTCCTCCGAGGTCCTTGGCGGCGACCTCGAGAAGCTCTGGCCGATCTCCTATGAGGGCCAGTCCGACACGGCCTGTTTCGACAATGCGCTCGAGCTGCTCTTCATGGGCGGCTACTCGCTCCCCCATGCCATGATGATGCTGATCCCCGAGGCCTGGGCTGGCAATCCGCTGATGGACGAGGACCGGCGCGCCTTTTATGAGCACCATGCCGCGTTGATGGAGCCTTGGGACGGCCCGGCCGCCATCGCCTTCACCGATGGCCGGCTCATCGGCGCCACCCTCGACCGCAACGGCCTGCGGCCCGCCCGCTATCTCGTCACCCGCGACGGCCATGTCCTGCTCGCCTCGGAGACCGGCGTGCTCGACATCCCCGAGGAGGAGATCATCGAGAAATGGCGCTTGCAGCCGGGCAAGATGCTGCTCATCGATCTCGAGTCGAAGCGGATCGTCTCCGACGACGAGCTGAAGAGCGATCTCGCCCGCCGCCACCCTTATAGCGACTGGCTGAAGCGCACCCAGATCATGCTGCGCGACCTGCCGCTCGCCGCCGGCAAGGGGCGCCGTTCCGAGGTCCCCCTGATCGATCGCCAGCAGGCGTTCGGCTACACCCAGGAAGACATCAAGCTCTTGATGCAGCCGATGGCCCAGACCGGCCAGGAAGCCGTCGGCTCCATGGGCACCGACACGCCGATCTCCGCCTTGTCCGACCGCCCCAAGCTGCTCGACACCTATTTCAAACAGAACTTCGCCCAGGTGACCAACCCGCCGATCGATCCGATCCGCGAGGAGCTGGTGATGTCGCTCGTGTCCTTCATCGGGCCGCGACCCAATCTGCTCGACCTCAAAGGCACATCCCGCCACATGCGGCTTCAGGTGTCGCAGCCCATCCTCAACAATGAGGAGCTCGAGCGCATTCGCCAGATCGGCAAGGTGTCGTCGAACCCGTTCCGCACCGTCACCATCGACATCACCTACGATGTCGCCAACGGCCCCGACTACATGGAGGCCGCGCTCGAGGCCATCTGCGCCGGCGCCGAGCGGGCGGTGCGCGACGGCTACAACATCATCATCCTCTCCGACCGCGCCGTGTCGGCCGACCGCGTGCCGATTCCCGCGCTGCTGGCGACCTCGGCCACCCACCATCATCTGATCCGCCGCGGCCTGCGCACCTCGGTCGGTCTTGTGGTCGAATCGGGCGAGCCGCGCGAGGTCCATCAGTTCTGCACTCTCGCCGGCTATGGTGCCGAGGCGATCAATCCCTATCTCGCCTTCGAGACGCTCGATGACATGCTCCCCGTGCTCGGCGAGGAGATCAGCTCGAAGGACCTCGCCAAGCGCTACATCAAGGGCATAGACAAGGGCCTGCTCAAGGTCATGTCGAAGATGGGCATCTCCACCTACCAGTCCTATTGCGGTGCCCAGATCTTCGATGCCGTCGGACTTTCCGGCGCCTTCGTCCGCAAATACTTCACCGGCACCGCCACCCTGATCGAGGGCGTCGGCCTCGCCGAGGTCGCCGAGGAGGCGTTCCTCCGTCATGCCCAGGCCTTCGGCGGCAATCCGCTCTATGCCGACGCGCTCGACGTCGGTGGCGATTACGCCTACCGCATCCGCGGCGAGCAGCATGTCTGGACGCCCGAGACGGTCGCCGAGCTGCAGCACGCGGTGCGCGGCAACAGCATCGAGCGCTTCCGCGAATTCACCCGCCTGATCGATGAGGAGGCGGCCCGCAGCAAGACGCTCCGCGGCCTTTTCCGGATCAAGGATGCGGTCGAGATGGGGCGCAAGCCCGTTCCTCTCGACGAGGTCGAGCCAGCCTCAGCGATCGTCCGGCGCTTCTCGACCGGCGCCATGTCCTTCGGCTCGATCAGCCGCGAGGCCCACACCACGCTTGCCATTGCCATGAACCGCATCGGCGGCAAGTCGAACACCGGCGAGGGCGGCGAGGAGTCGGATCGTTTCCGTCCCCTGTCCAATGGCGACTCGATGCGCTCGGCCATCAAGCAGGTGGCCTCCGGCCGCTTTGGCGTCACCACCGAATATCTCGTCAATGCCGATCAGATCCAGATCAAGATGGCGCAAGGGGCCAAGCCCGGCGAGGGCGGCCAGCTGCCCGGCCACAAGGTCGACGCCACCATTGCCCGCGTCCGTCACTCGACCCCGGGCGTCGGGCTGATCTCGCCGCCGCCGCATCACGACATCTACTCGATCGAGGACCTGGCCCAGCTGATCTTCGACCTCAAGAACGTCAACCCTGAAGCCGCGATCTCGGTCAAGCTCGTGTCCGAGGTCGGCGTCGGCACCGTCGCGGCCGGCGTTGCCAAGGCGCGCGCCGACCACATCACCATCTCGGGCTATGAGGGCGGGACGGGCGCCTCGCCGCTGACCTCGATCAAGCATGCCGGCAGCCCGTGGGAGATCGGCTTGGCCGAGACCCAGCAGACCCTGGTCGCCAACCGCCTGCGCGGCCGCGTCGCCGTCCAGGTCGATGGCGGCCTGCGTACCGGCCGCGATGTGGTCGTTGCCGCGCTGCTCGGTGCCGACGAGATGGGCTTTTCCACCGCGCCGCTGATCGCCGCCGGCTGCATCATGATGCGCAAGTGCCACCTCAACACCTGCCCGGTCGGTGTTGCCACCCAGGATCCGGTGCTGCGCAAGCGCTTCAAGGGTCAGCCCGAGCACGTCATCAACTATTTCTTCTTCATCGCCGAGGATGTCCGCCGCGCCATGGCGGCGATGGGCTTCCGCCGCTTCGCCGACATGGTGGGCGCCACCGACTGGCTCGAGAAGGAGGCGGCGTTCAGCCATTGGAAGGGCAGGGGGCTTGATTTCCGCCGCCTGTTCCTGCGCCCCGAAACTCCGGAGCCGACGCCTCAGAGCCACACCGAGAAGCAGAATCACCCGATCGCCGCCGTCCTCGACCGCGCCCTCATCGCCGCGGCCAAGGATGCCATCGCCGGCGGCGCCAGGGTCGAGATCGCGGCGGCGATCCGCAACACCGATCGCACCGTCGGTGCCATGCTGTCGGGCGCGCTCGCGCGCGCGCACGGCCATGCCGGGCTTGCCCATGACACCATCCACGTCAAGCTGACCGGCACCGCCGGCCAGAGCTTCGCCGCCTTTCTTGCCAAGGGCATCACCTTCGATCTCGAAGGCGCCGCCAACGACTATGTCGGCAAGGGCCTTTCCGGCGGTCGGCTGATCGTGCGTCCGCCTGCCGCCTCCGGTGCCGCTCCCGAACGCTCCATCATCGTCGGCAACACCGTGCTCTATGGCGCGATCGCCGGTGAATGCTATTTCCGCGGCATTGCCGGCGAGCGCTTCGCCGTGCGCAACTCCGGCGCCATCGCCGTCGTCGAGGGTGTCGGTGACCATGGCTGCGAATACATGACCGGCGGCGTCGTCCTCGTCATCGGCCCCACGGGGCGCAATTTTGCCGCCGGCATGTCGGGCGGCGTTGCCTATGTCCTGGACGAGACCGGCGACTTCGCGCGCCGCTGCAATCTGGCCATGGTCGATCTCGCCCCCGTCCCGGCCGAGGAGGAGACCATCGAGCGCCTTCACCATCATGGCGGCGACCTCGAGCATCATGGCCTGGTCGATGTTTCGGCCGACATGACGCGCCGCGATGCCGAGCGCATCTGGGAACTGCTCGGCCGCCATCTCAAGAATACCGGCTCGACCCGCGCCCGCACCATTCTCGAGCGCTGGGACAGCTACCTCCCGCGTTTCGTCAAGGTCATGCCGGTCGAATATCGCCGCGCGCTCCTCGAGCTCGAAGCCCAGCAGGCGGCAAGCGACGGGCTCCAGATCGGCCTCAAGCGGCGGGCCTGAAGCGATGGGCAAGATCACCGGCTTCCTGGAAATCGATCGGCAGGACCAGACCTACGCCCCTGCCGCCGACCGTGTCCGCCATTTCCGCGAGTTCTCCATCCCGATGGAGGACCGCGACTTGGTTCGCCAAGCCGCCCGCTGCATGGATTGCGGCGTGCCGTACTGCCACGGGCCCACCGGCTGCCCTGTCAACAACGAGATCCCCGACTGGAACGATCTCGTCTACCAGGGCAATTGGGCGGCGGCCGCCCGCAATCTCCATTCCACCAACAACTTCCCGGAATTCACCGGTCGCATCTGCCCCGCGCCCTGCGAGGAGGCCTGCACCCTCAATCTCGAGGACGCTCCGGTGACCATCAAGATCATCGAGCAGGCGATCGCCGACAAGGCCTGGGCCGAAGGCTGGGTCACGCCCGAGCCGCCCGAGCGATCGACCGGGCGTGCCGTCGCCGTCGTCGGCTCGGGCCCGGCGGGTCTCGCCGCCGCCCAGCAGCTCGCCCGCGCCGGTCATGCCGTGCATGTCTTCGAGCGCTATGCCAGGGCCGGCGGGCTTCTGCGCTACGGCATCCCCGATTTCAAGATGGAGAAGCAGATCATCGACCGTCGGGTGGCGCAGATGGAAGCCGAGGGCGTGGTCTTCCACTACAATGTCGACATCGGGGTCACCCGGCCGTTCCGTTCGCTGCTCGACCGCTTCGACGCCGTGCTGCTGGCCGGCGGTGCAGAGCGGCCGCGCGATCTCACCCTCCCCGGCATCGATCTTGTCGGCTGCCACTATGCCATGCCCTATCTCATCCAGCAGAACCGCCGGCTTGCCGGCGAGCCCTTGGGCGATGAGGAGGACATCCTCGCCGGCGGCAGGCATGTCGTGGTGATCGGCGGCGGCGACACCGCCTCGGACTGCATCGGCACCGCCTTTCGCCAGGGCGCGCTCTCCGTCACCCAGCTCGACATCCGCCAGGAGCCGCCCGAGCGCGAGGACAAGCTGATGGTCTGGCCCTATTGGCCGACCAAGTTCCGCACCTCCACCAGCCAGGCCGAAGGCGTCGAGCGGGAGTTTGCCTGCGCCACCCTCGAGGTGATCGGCGACGACGACGGCCGCGCCGTCGGCGTCCGCTGTGCCAGGGTCGATGCGAGCCGTCGCCCCCTTGCCGGCAGCGAATTCACCATCCGCGCCGATCTCGTGCTGATTGCCATCGGCTTTGCCGGGCCGGACGAGCGCGGCCTGCTCAAGGAGATCGACATCGCCCGCGACCGCCGGACCAACATCGGCGCCAACACCGACGACTATCGCACCTCGCTTGCCAGGGTCTATGCCGCCGGCGACATCCGCAAAGGCCAGTCGCTGGTGGTCTGGGCGATCCGCGAAGGCCGCCAGGCGGCCCGCTCGATCGA
>DATAOT010000053.1:0-15221 GCA_036265615.1 Aestuariivirgaceae bacterium | reverse complement strand
CGGCAATGGCGGCCAGGAGAGCGCGTGCGGCTGGTGCAAGGACAAGTGGGGCGTCTCCTGGCAAATTACGCCGCGCGTGCTGACCGAGGCGCTGGCGGTCGGCGGCCGTGAAGCACAGCGCGCGTTTGATGCAATGATGGGCATGAAGAAGATCGACATCGCCACGATCAAGGCGGCGCGCCGCGGCTGACGTTTCGGTCAAGTCGCCTGCCCCGGAGGGACGTCGAATGAATTGAGTTCGCACCGTGAATTACAACGGATGTTGCGACAAACCGATCGCGCGCTGCACTGCTCGCTGCCGCAACATCCTTGACCTAGGCATCGAAGTGCCCGCCGCGGCGCAACGCAGGCTGGGTCGGCCTGATAGCATCATGCTCTAGCCCGCCCAGCGCAGCGCCAGCGCGTCCAGGCGGCGCGCGCAGTCGAGCAGCAGGCGCCGGCTTTCGGGATGCAGCGGCGGCAGAGGGTGCCGCGGCGCTTCGCAGGCGATGATGCCGCCGGCCTTCATCATGGCCTTGGCGGCGAGCAGGCCGCATTGTCGGTTCTCGAGATTGATCAGCGGCAGCCAGCGCTCGTAATGCGCCACGGCCTCGGCGCGCCGGCCCGCGCGCCACGCTTCGAGGATGGGCTTGATGCCGTCCGGATAGCCGCCGCCGGTCATCGAGCCGGTGGCGCCGGCTTCGAGGTCGGGGATGAGGGTGATCGCTTCCTCGCCGTCCCACGGGCCTTCGATCGCCGCACCGCCCAAGGCGATCATGTCGCGCAGCTTGACCGCGGCCCCGGGCACCTCGATCTTGAAGTACTTGAGCGGCTCGATCTCGCGCGCCATGCGGGCCAGGAATGCGGCGCTCATCGGCGTGCCGGCGGCCGGCGCGTCCTGCACCATGATCGGAATGCCGAGGCCCTCGGCGACGCCGGTGTAGAACTCGTAGACCTTCGTCTCCGGCACGCGGAAGGTGGCGCCGTGGTAGGGCGGCATCACCATCACCATCGCGGCGCCCATCGCTTGCGCGCGCCGGCTGCGGGCGGCGCAGACGCGGGTGCTGAAATGCGTGGTGGTCACGATCACCGGCACCCGGCCGGCCACATGGTCGAGCACCGTGCGCGTGAGCAGCTCGCGCTCGTCGTCGCCGAGCAGAAACTGCTCGGAGAAGTTGGCGAGGATGCACAGGCCATCGCTTCCGGCATCGATCATGAAGTCGACGGCCCGCTTCTGACTCGCCAAATCGAGCTCACCGGTCTCGGCGAAGGTGGTGGGCACGACCGGGAACAGGCCCTGGTAGCGCGGCGAGGCGGTGGTGTTGCTCATGTCTGCTCCAGCTCAGCGACCCGTCGAACATGATCAGCGTCTTGATGACGCCGAGCATAAGCTCGGTCCGAGGCGACGCATAGATTGTGGCAAGATTTGGGTCGCGAAAAACTGATGCGATTGCGTGATTTGCGGCGCAAGCCGAGCCGACTATCGTTGGCGGACCCTGATCGTGACAAAACAGATGCGCAAGCGTTCGGAGGACCGTGATGGAGAGCAATTCGATCGATCGCCCGCCGCTTCCCCCTTTTACGGCCGAGACCGCTGCGCAGAAGGCGCGGATGGCCGAAGATGCTTGGAACTCGCGCGACCCCGCAAAGGTCGCACGTGCCTACACGGTCGACAGCCGATGGCGCAACCGGGCCGAGATCTTTCAAGGCCGCGAGGCCATCGAGGCATTCTTGACGCGCAAGTGGAACAAGGAGCTCGACTACCGCCTGATCAAGGAAGTCTGGGCCTTTCACGAGAACCGCCTAGCCGTCCGCTTTGCTTATGAGTGGCATGACGACAGCGGCAACTGGTTCCGCAGCTACGGCAACGAGAACTGGGAGTTCGACGCGCACGGGCTGATGCGATTGCGCATCGCCAGCATCAACGACCTGCCGATCACCACGAGCGAACGCAAATATCATTGGCCGCTCGGCCGACGACCCGACGGGCATCCCGGCTTGAGCGATCTTGGTCTTTAAGGGATGAGCGGCGAGGTTCTCGCGGGTGACCCGGACACGCCAAAATCGTTGCTGAGAGCTCCAAGTCGCCTCGAGAGCCTTTCGCGGATTTCCGGTCTACTGACCACCTGGGCAGTAGCCGAGACCCTTCGACGCCTCCACATTGGAGCCAATTTGGAGGTTCCTCAATGTCCACAGCCGAATCGACTGCTGCCCTTCAGACGTTCTCCATGGCGGTTTCCGATCTCGTTGCTCGCACCGCGCCAGGCATCGTCGCCATTCGCTCCCACCGTTCTCGGACAAGCGGCTTTGTCTGGCGGCCGGGCCTCATCGTAACCGCCGAGGAGTCGCTCGTTGATGAGGGTGAAATTTCGGTGACCTTGCCGAACGGCGAGTCATTGCCCGCATCTCTGGCCGGCAGGGACCCGAGCACGGATATAGCCCTGCTTCGTGTCGACCGTTCAGATTTGCACCCGGCAAGGCTCGACCCGGTGGTTGCCGCGGCCGGGGCGCTCGCCATTGTCATCGCAAGCCAGGACGGTTCCCCGACCGTGGCGCTTGGCGTGGTGGCATTCGCCGGAGGCCCATGGCGCAGTCTCAGAGGCGGCGAGATCGCCAGCCGCATCGAATTGAGCGCCTCCATGCGCCGATCGAGCGAAGGTGGTCTTGCCCTCGACGCGACGGGGCGTGCTTTTGGAATGGCGGTGTTCGGTCCAAGACGGCGCGTGCTGGTGATCCCCTCCGCCACAATTGATCGCGTCGCCGCGAAGCTTGAGGCGCACGGGCGTATTCCACGCGGCTATCTCGGGCTCGCCCTGCAGCCGGTCTCGGTCGAGGATTCGGCTACCGGAGCGATGGTGATGAGCGTGCAGCCCGGTGGCCCCGGTGCAGCGGCGGACATCCGGCAAGGCGATGTGATCGTTGCGTGGGATGGCGAGCCGATTTCGAGCGTTCACGCCCTGCTGCGCTCCCTCGGGCCCGACAGTGTTGGCAAGATTGTCAGCGTCGGCCTGAAGCGGGCGGGCGAGCCCTTTGACGTGAAATTGCGAATCGGCGAGAGACCCGCAAGTTGAAAGCCGGGCACACTTCCGACCTGGTGATTGCGATCGATGTCGAAGAGCCCCGGCTCGCCAATCGATTGAGGACCTTGCTTGCCGGCGTTCCAGGCCTCCGATTGGCTGCGCCGGGTGAGCCGGCCGATGCCACTCTGGTTATGGCGCGGGCCAAAGCCGCGGCCGAAGCCGGCGTCGGGCTGACTTCACGCGAATTCGAGGTTCTGGCCCTTCTCGCCGAAGGCGCCTCCAATAAAACCATTGCCCGTCGTCTCGGAATCTCGGTGCATACAGCCAAGTTCCACGTCCGCTCGCTGATCGATAAGCTTGATGCGATCGGCCGGACAGACGCTGTCGCCCACGCAACCCGTCTCGGCGTCCTCCATCTCTGAGCCCCGACTAGCCATCACGAATGCGTGCCGGATGGGATGGTGGCCAAAGACGGGAGAGTTACGCGGGGGGCTCCCGTCTTTGGCCTGACCGACCACGGGGATGGGGGGTCGAGGCTTGGTCGGTAAGTTTAATACGTGCCGAGAGCGCAAAATATTTCCATTCAGACAAACCGGCCGGGGTTGGTGGCGCTCATCGGCGAGAGGAAGGGCAGAGATGCTCCGTCAATCTTCGGAACACCTCTGCCTGGCCGCTCTGAGAGGGGGCGGGGATGAGAGCGGCAACGGCTCGATGCTATTGCAGCATCCCATCCTCTTCTGTGGCGATTCCCACACCGTTTTCCAGGAGATGGCAGGCGCGTGCGGTGCGGCTATCGGTGCGCACCGCACGGCCCCGAACCGGAGTAGAGCCTGATTTCAGGCTCCCTCTCCGGCGCTCAGGACTATGTTTCACCAAGTGGACCGGATCATGGCCAGCCGTCAGGGACCCGTCCGCGGAACAAGGAAGGGCTCGCCCTCCGCGACCATCATTTCAAGCTCACCAGATAGGTGGCGATCGCCTTGATGTCCCCCGTCGGCAGCTTCGACAGGTTGGTCTGGACATCGCCCATGCCGCCGCTCGACAGGTGGTTATAGCCGAAGGTCTCGCCAAACTGCAGCGCCGTGGCGAGATCATCGGCATCCTTGTAGCGCTTGCGCCCGACGAGATCGATGAGCGAGGGCACCTTGGTCTTGCCGTCGGGATGCAGGCCGCCGCGAAACTTCTCCGAGGCGATCGGGATCATCAGGGAGTTTCGCGGCGTGTGGCATTCGCCGCAATGACCGGGTGCATTCACGAGATAATGTCCGCGATTCCATGCCTCGCTTTCATCGGCATGGAAATTGATCCGCTCCTTGTTGTGCGCAAGCAGCTTCCACAAGCCGGTCGCCCGCCGCACCAGGGAGGTCCCGATCGAGCCGAACCGCACCTCGGGCTGATGGCCATAGGCTTTGACCGCCGGCAGCGAGAACAGATAAGCCTTGAGATCGAGCACGTCCTCCACCTTCATCCGGCCATAGGAGGTATAGGGAAAGGCGGGAATGTAATGCGTGCCTTGCGGCGAGATGCCGTGTTGCACGGCACTGACGAAATCGGCATCGCTCCAGGCGCCGATGCCGGTCTCGCGGTCGGGCGTGATGTTGGGCGGATAGAAGATGCCCGCCGGGGTCATGAAGCCGGCTCCGCCCGACGGCAGCGGTTGGTCGCTTTCCTCCTGGCTCGCTGGCTTGTGGCACGAGATGCAGCCGCCGGCATTGTACATGACCTGGCCGTTGGCCAGATCCGGCACGCGCGGCGGCAGGCTCGAGGCCGCGACGGGGTGGGGCTCGGAGAGCGCATAAAGGCCGCCCGCGACACCGGCGGCGATGACCACGATCACCGCTGCCAGCAGCTTGGCGCTCATTGCCCTGATCCCGGGTCCAGGACTATGGCTCTAGCGGCTTGCGAAACTTCTCGTGGCAGTTCTTGCAGGCGCCGCCAAGCGTGTTGAGAGCCGGCATGAAGTCTTGCTCGGTGGTCACTTGGGTCATGGCCAGCGAGGCCTCCTGGGCGCGCTTGAGCGCCGCCTCGAAGGTGGCACGGTCCGTCCAGATCGCTGGCAGGGCATGAGTCTTGAACCCGGTCTCGCTGCCCTCCGGAAACAGCGTTTTGACCGCGACGAGCTTGTCGTGAATGGTCTGTGCATTTTCCTTGACGGTGGCGGCGTCGAACTTCGTCTCCCCTTTGGCAATCTTTGCCAGCTCGCCTGTGGCCTTGCCGACAGCCTTCATGGCGGCCTGGCGCTCCTCGATTGGTGAGGCAGCAAGCACCACCGATGTCGCAAGTGCCATGGCCACGAGGCTCGAAGCGACAGTCAGCACTCTTCTTTTGAACATGCAGGTCTCCCGAGAGCTTTTGACACCGGCATTGGGCCCGGTGCCTTGCACGTTACGCCACCGCCATGGTTACTATTCCCGAAAAGCGCATCGAGATTGATGGCATTCGCCAGCCGGCGCAAGCCCAACTTCAGGCCTTCACGACAACCCGGCGCGGGACATCGGCGAGGCATTCCGCTCCCTTTTCCGTGATCAGGATGGTCTCTGAAAGCTCGAGCCCGCCGTCATCGAGCCACAAGGCCGGCATGAAGTGCAGTGTCATATTTTTTTCGAGCACCGTCTTGTCGCCGCGCCTGAGCGACACCGTCCGCTCGCCCCAGTCCGGCGGATAGGAGAGCCCGATCGAATAGCCGGTGCGCGAATCCTTGCTGAAGCCGTGCCGTTCGAGCTCGTCGAAAAACGCGATCGCCACCTCCTCGGCCAGGTTGCCGGGCAGCGCCTTCGCGAGTGCGGCCTCGGTGGCCTCGAGCACCGCCCGCTCGGCATTGCCGTATTTCTGCGGCATCTCCCCGAGAAACACCGTGCGCGACAATGGGCAATGGTAGCGCCGGTAGCAGCCGGCGATCTCGAAGAACGTGCCCTCCCCCGCCTCGAACGGACGGTCGTCCCAGGTCAGATGTGGCGCGGTTGCGTCAATGCCGGACGGCAGCATCGGCACGATCGCCGGGTAATCGCCGAAATACCCCTCGGCACCCTCGACCGCCACCTTGTAGATCTCCGCCACCAGCCGGTTCTTCGGCAGGCCCGGCTCCACCATGGCGAAGATCAGCTCGTGCATGCGCTCGACGATGCGCGCCGCCCGCCTGATGAACGCCACCTCCTGCTCGCTCTTCACCAGCCGCTGCCAGTTCACGAGCCCTGTCGCATCGCCGAGCTTCGCCCCCTCGATGCCCGGGCTGAGCGCCGCATGGGCGGCCGCCGTGTACCAGTAATTGTCCATCTCGACCCCGACTCGACCTTGCGTCAGCCGGCGCTCCGCAATCAGCCCGGCGAGATGCTCCATTGGATGCCGTTCCGGGTTCTGCACGTAAATGTCCGGATAGCCGACGATGTTGTCGGCGGCCATGAAGCAGGTGCGCAGCGCTCCATTGGCATCCATTTTCCGGCCCCACCAGACCGGCTCGCCGTCGAGCCCGAGCAGCACCGCCTGGTGGACGTAGAACGACCAGCCGTCATAGCCGGTGAGCCAGGCCATGTTGGACGGATCCGAGATCACCAGGAGGTCGAACCCGCGTCTTGTCATTTCGGCACGCGTCTTCTGGATGCGCCGATCATACTCGCTCATCGGGAAGTGCAAGGTTGCGGTCAAGGCATGTTCTCCTATGGTGCCGGTCTCGAGGCGGATGGCACATGGTTTCCAAACCCCGGAAAAGCTGCTTAGATCGCCGAAGCTGAATGAAAAAACAATCACTGATCTGCTCGTTATTGGGAGGAATGAAATGAGAGCTGTCAGGCTTTTCGCTGCCGCATTGCTGGGGACCGCCATGCTTGCCGCTGGCCCGGCAATGGCAAAATCTCTGGTTTACTGCTCGGAAGGTTCGCCGGAGAACTTCAACCCGTCACTCAACACCACTGGGACCAGCCTCGATGCGGCGCGCGGCATCTACAATCAGCTCGTGGAGTTCGAGCGCGGCACCGTCAATGTCATCCCCGGTCTCGCCGAGAAGTACACCGTTTCCGAGGACGGCAAGACGATCACCTTCAACCTCCGCAAGGGCGTCAAGTTTCATTCCAACAAGCATTTCAAGCCGACCCGCGATTTCAACGCCGACGACGTCCTGTTCTCGTTCAATCGCCAATGGAAGGACGATCATCCCTATCACAAGGTCTCGGGCGGCGCTTATGACTACTTCAACGACATGGGCATGCCTGATCTCCTTGAGTCCATCGAGAAGAAAGACGACTACACGGTCGTGTTCAAGCTGAAGGAGCCAAATGCCCCGATCGTCGCCAATCTTGCCATGGATTTCGCCACCATCCTGTCGGCCGAATATGCCGATGCGATGATGAAGGCGGGAACACCGGAGAAAGTCGATCAGGAACCGATCGGCACCGGCCCGTTCCAATTCGTCAATTATCAGAAGGACGCGGTCATCCGCTACAAGGGGTTCGCCGACTATTGGGGTGGCAAGCCTCACATCGATGATCTGGTGTTCGCCATCACCAAGGATCCCTCGGCCCGCCTTGCCAAGCTCAAGGCGAACGAGTGCCAGGTGATGATCGCGCCAAATCCGGCGGATCTCGATGCGATCAGGGCCAACAAGGATTTGACGCTGCTCGACCAGGCAGGGCTCAATGTCGGGTATCTGTCGATGAACGCCACCAAGCCGCCCTTCGACAAGAAGGAGGTGCGCCAGGCCATCAACATGGCCATCGATAAAGCCGATATCCTGAAGGAGGTCTATCAGGGCGCTGGCCAGCCGGCCAAGAACCCGATCCCGCCGACCATCTGGTCCTACTCCGAAGCCACCAAGGATTACGACTACAATCCCGACAAGGCCAAGGAGATGCTGAAGGCGGCCGGCGTCGAGAACCTCGATACCGATTTGTGGTGGATGCCGGTGCAGCGTCCCTACAATCCCAATGCCAAGCGGATGGCCGAGATGATGCAGGCCGATCTTGCCAAGGTCGGCATCAACGCCAAGCTCGTCTCCTATGAATGGGGCGAGTACCGCAAGCGGTTGCAGGCGGGCGAGCACCAGATGGGGCTGCTCGGCTGGACCGGCGACAATGGTGATCCCGACAACTTCTTCTTCCTTCTCGGCTGCAGCCCCGATGGCAAGCCGAACTCGCAGAACATCTCGAAGTGGTGCAACAAGCAATTCAATGACGGGCTGCTCAAGGCGCGTACCCTGTCCGACAAGGAGCAGCGTACCGCGATCTACGAAGATATGCAGAAGATCTTCAAGGAAGAGGCTCCCTGGTTCACCATCGCCCATTCGACGGTGTTCGAGCCGGTACGCAAGGAGGTGACGGGATACAAGGTCTCGCCACTTGGACGCCACGAATTCTTCGGCGTCGATGTGAAGTAGTTTAAGGTAGATTGAACGAGCCTGCCCCTCGCCCGGATCGGCCGGGTGAGGGGATCGGTCGGTCGACGATCATGCTTGCATTTATCCTGAGGCGCGCGGCGATCACGCTGCCCACCTTCGTGGCCTTGATGTTCATCACCTTCATGCTGATTCGCCTCGTGCCGGGCGATCCCATCGAGGTGAGGCGTGGCGAGCGCGGCATCTCGCCCGAGCGACTCGAAATGCTGCGCCACGAAATGGGGCTCGACCAGCCTGTCTGGCGCCAGTTCCTCGATTATGTGTGGAACATCCTGCATGGCGATTTCGGCACCTCCATCATCAGCCACGAAAAGGTCCTCACCGAGTTCCTCCAGCTTTTTCCCGCAACGCTCGAGCTCGCCACCGCCGCCATGCTGTTCGCGGTCGTGCTTGGCATTCCCGCCGGCGTCGTGGCCGCAGTCAGGCGCGGCTCCTTTTATGACCAAGCCCTCATGGGCTCGGCACTCACCGGCTATTCCATGCCGATCTTCTGGTGGGGCCTCCTCTTGATCATGTTGTTCTCCGGCTATCTCGGTTGGACTCCCGTCTCCGGCCGGATCGATCTCATCAAATATTATTTTGAGCCCGTCACCGGCTTCATGCTGATCGACAGCCTGCTCTCCGACCAGGAAGGCGCATTCATCGACGCCTTGCGGCATCTCATTCTGCCGGCCATCGTGCTTGGCACCATCCCGCTCGCGGTGATCGCCCGCATGACGCGTTCCTCCATGCTCGAGGTTCTCGAGGAGGACTATGTCCGCACGGCGCGCGCCAAGGGCCTTTCACCCTTTCGTGTCATTGGCATCCATGCCTTGCGCAATGCCCTCATTCCGGTCGTCACCATCATTGGCCTTTCCGTGACGACGCTGATGGCCGGCGCCGTCCTCACCGAGACCATATTCTCCTGGCCAGGTGTCGGCAGTTGGCTGATCGAATCGATCAACAGGCGCGACTATCCGGCACTCCAGGGCGGTATTCTCCTGATCACCAGCCTCGTCATAGTCCTCAACCTTTTGATCGACATGCTCTACAGCCTCATCAATCCGCGGATCCGCCATGCCCGCTGATGTCGCGCTTGCCAGAGCCCGCCCTGCTCCGCCGAGTCCGCTGGCCGAATTCTGGCACTCCTTTCGCGAAAATCGCGGCGCGGTGATCGGATTGATCGTGGTCGGCGCCATCTGCTTCGTCGCCGTTTTCGCACCGTTGCTCGCGCCGCATTCGCCGATCGAGCAGTTTCGCGGCTTTGCCAAACTGCCGCCCGCCTGGGTCGAAGGTGGCAACCCACGTTTCCTGCTTGGCACCGATCCGCTCGGCCGCGACATGCTCTCGCGCATCATCTATGGCGCGCGGATTTCGCTGTTCATCGGTCTCTCGGTCATGGTGGTGTCGGCCGTGCTCGGGGTGGCGCTCGGTCTGGCCGCGGCCGCTTTCGGCGGCATCGTCGATGTTGTCGCGCTCCGCATCATGGACCTGATCGTGGCGATTCCCTCGCTGGTGCTCGCCATTCTCATCATTGCGGTCATCGGGCCCAACCTCACCAACACCATCATTGCGGTGACGATCGTCTACCTTCCCAGATATGTCCGCCTGATCCGCGCCTCGGCGCTTTCGGAACTGTCCCGTGACTACGTCACCGCCGCCCGCGTTGCCGGCGTCGGCAAGCTGCGCCTGATGCTCTTCACCGTGCTTCCCAATTGCCTGGCACCCCTCATCGTCCAGGCGGCACTTGGCGTCTCCGATGCCATTCTCGAGGCGGCGGGCCTCGGCTTCCTTGGTCTTGGCGCCCAGCCCCCGACGCCCGAATGGGGCGCAATGCTCGCCGACAGTCGCGAATTCATTCTGGCCGCGCCCTGGATCGTCACCTTCCCCGGCCTTGCCATCCTGATCACGGTCGTCAGCATCAACCTGTTCGGTGACGGCTTACGCGATGCCCTCGACCCCAGGTTGAAACGCAGCTAGAGCATGACAAGTGCTCCGTCTTGGAGCAGTCGTTGATCGGCGGCACCCGACTCGGCGTGGGGCGCGTTTTTTGTGCCATCGAATTGCTCCTCTCGCGCCCCATCGAATATAGTTGCGTCCGCCCTTTGCAACAGCCGCCTGACAACCACCCATGACAACCGAGTTCATAAGTGCGCTCATCGGCGCCGTCGGCACCATCGTCGCCGCCTGTGTCGGCGTCTTGACCTGGTATCTGGCCACCCGCGCCGACCGGCTCAAGGAGATGAGCGAGCGCGAAGCGGAGCGCCTGCGCGAGACCGAGGCCCGCGACCAGCGCGTTCTCGACATCGTCGTCGCGCTCCATTCCGAGATTCTGGCCGGGCTGCTTGCCAATCGTCGCCAGCTCACGCCCGAGGAAGCGCGCTATGCGCTCGCCCAGGACAACCCCTTCGCCACCCCCGACGATACCGATTTCGTGTTCGACTCGGTGAAGAACGACATCACCATACTTCCCGCCCCGGTGATCCATGCCGTGGTGCAATATTACCGCGCCGCGCGTCAGACCAACCTGATCACCCGCGACCTTCGCGACCCGCAGTTTCTCGCCCAGTCGCAGCCGGAGAAGCGAAAAGTCATCCGCACCTTGCTCGAGCTCTTGGAATTGCAGAAGATGCTGGGCGAGGCGGCGGTATCCGATCTGGCGGGCTTTGCCGCGGCTTTCGGGCTGGACCTCGCCTTGAGCGAACGCCGGGCCACCGACATTGTCGAGCGCTCCCGCCGCGATCTCGAGGATATTTTCAGGCAATCGGAACGATTGGACCAGCCATCTTGAGCTCCTGCCGCCGGATTCGCGTGAAACACAGCGGCCTGACGTGCAATATAATGCCGATAAACCTCGACGAAAAGGCCGCGATGCCGCTTCTCGCCATCGAAAATCTCTGCGTCGACTTCACCACCAGCCATGGCAATTTCCGCGCGGTCGACCGGGTTTCGCTGGCGCTCGAGCCAAGCGAGGTGCTGGCCATTGTCGGTGAATCCGGTTCCGGCAAGTCGGTCGCCATGCTGGCGTTGATGGGGCTGTTGCCATGGACCGCCCAGGTTACCGCCGACCGGCTCGAATTCCAGGGCATCGATCTGCTCGCCATCACCCCCCGCGAGCGCCGCCGCATCATCGGCAACGACATGGCGATGATCTTCCAGGAACCGATGTCGAGCCTCAATCCCTGCTACACGGTCGGCTATCAGCTGACCGAGGCGCTTAAAGTGCATCTCGACATGGGCAAGGCCGAGCGTCGCGCCCGCGCCGTGGAGCTCCTGCGCGAGGTCGGCATCGGCGATCCCGAGCGGCGCCTCGGCGCCTTCCCGCACCAGCTGTCGGGCGGCATGAGCCAGCGCGTCATGATCGCCATGGCGATCTCCTGCAATCCGCGCCTGCTTATCGCCGACGAGCCCACCACCGCCCTCGACGTCACCATCCAGGCGCAGATCCTCGACCTGCTGCTCAAGCTCCAGCGCACGACCGGCATGGGCCTCGTCCTGATCACCCATGACATGGGCGTGGTCGCCGAGACTGCACGGCGCGTCTCGGTCCACTATGCCGGCCAGAAGGTCGAGGAGCAGGAGGTCATCGGCCTGTTCGCCGATCCCCATCATCCTTACACGGCAGCCCTCCTGGCAGCACTTCCGGAGCGAGCCCTGAGCCGTCGCCTTCCCTCGATTCCAGGCGTGGTTCCCGGCCAGTTCGATCGCCCGACCGGCTGCCTCTTTTCGCCGCGCTGCCGCAATGCCGTCGAATTCTGCCGTGTCGTCGAGCCCAAGCCGGCAAGCCCGGAGCTCGGTGATGCGCTTTGCCATTTCCCGCTGCTCAGCGGCGTCCCCCTCGGCCATCCCGGACGTGAGGCCGCCGAATGACCGAAGTCCCGGTGCTCGCCGCCACCGAGCTTGCCCGCCATTATCATCTGTCGCGGGGCTTTTTCGGCCACATTGCCGTTCTGAAGGCGCTCGACGGCGCATCCTTCACCCTGTTCCCTCGCCGCACCTTGGCGGTTGTCGGCGAATCGGGTTGTGGCAAGTCGACCCTTGCCCGCATCGTCGCGATGATCGAGCGGCCGACCGCCGGCGCGCTGAAGATCGGCGACACCGAGGTCACGAGGGCAAGCGCCCACACCCTGCGTGAACTTCGCCCCAAGGTGCAGATCGTCTTTCAGAATCCTTACGGCTCGCTCAATCCGCGCCAGCGGATCGGCGCGGCGCTCGAGGAGCCGCTGCTGGTCAACACGAGGCTCTCCGCAGCCGAGCGGCGCGAGCGCGCCGAGGCGATGATTCGCGATGTCGGGCTGCGTCCCGAGCATTATACGCGCTACCCCCATATGTTCTCCGGCGGCCAGCGCCAGCGCATCGCCATTGCCCGCGCCCTGATGCTCAATCCCGAGATCCTGGTGCTCGACGAACCCGTCTCGGCACTGGACGTCTCGATCCAGGCGCAGGTGCTGAACCTGCTCGCCGGTCTTCAGGAGCGCTACAACCTCGCCTATCTCTTCATCAGCCACGGCCTGTCGGTGGTGAAGCACATCGCCGACGAGGTCATGGTCATGTATCTCGGCCGCCCCGTCGAGCAGGGCCCGGCGAGCGAGATCTTTGCCCATCCCCAGCACCCCTATACGCGCGCCCTTCTGTCCGCCACGCCGATGGCCGATCCGCGCCGCATCAAGGAGCGCATCGTTCTCAAGGGCGAGCTTCCCTCGCCGCTTAAGCCCCCGACGGGCTGCACCTTCAACCCCCGCTGCCCGCTCGCCTTCGAGCGCTGCCCGCGCGAGCGCCCGGTGCTGGCGCTGAGCGGCTCGAGCCTGGTTGCCTGCCACGCCGTCAATCCGGACGTCCCGGGTGTCCTCGACCCCTCATTTGCCGCACGGGAGGCAACGCAGATTACTATGGGAGCGGGAGCATGAAGCGCGCGGAACTGAGCACGGGTGAAGCCCTGGTGTCGCTTCTCGAAGCCTATGGCGTCGACACCGTCTTCGGCATTCCCGGCGTCCACAATGTCGAGATGTACCGGGCTCTTCCGCGCTCGGGGATACGCCATGTCCTGACCCGCCACGAGCAGGGCGCCGGCTTCATGGCCGACGGCTATGCCCGGGTCACCGGCAGGCCGGGCGTCTGCTTCACCATCACCGGCCCGGGGCTCACCAACATCCTCACGCCCATGGGCCAGGCCTGGTCGGACTCCGTCCCGATGCTCGTCCTCTCCTCCAGCCTCGACATTGCCGATGCCGCACAAGGCCGCGGCCGCCTGCACGAGATGACGAGCCAGCGCGGCGCGGCGCTCAGCATCACCACCGCCGCGATCACCGCCCTGACCCCGTCGGATGTGCGCGACGGCGTCGCCGAGGCTTTTGCCCGCTTCGCCAGCCAGCGGCCCCGCCCCGCCTATCTCGAGCTGCCGCTCGATCTCTTGAAGATGCCGGCCGGAGATGACTGGACCGCCCGCACGCTTCCGAGCCGGCCGGCCGCCAACCGCGAGGCCATTGCCGACGCCGCGGCTCTGCTCGCCAAGGCCGGCGCCCCGCTGATGATCCTTGGCGGCGGTGCCGTCGATGCCGGCGAATCGGCCTTGGCCATCGCCGAGGCGATCGATGCGGTGATCCTGACCACGATATCCGGCAAGGGCATCGTGCCATCCGATCACCCGCTCTGCCTCGGAACCCGGCTGTCTCAGGACAAGATCCGCGAGGCGCTGCACCGCGCCGACGTGATCCTCGCTGCCGGCACCGAGATCTCCGAGACCGATCTGTGGGAGACCAAGATCGCCATTCCGGGCAAGCTGATCCGGATCGACATCGATCCCGCGAGTCTTGTGCGCCCCCATGCCGCCGCCGTGCCGATCCTGGCCGATGCCGCAACGGCACTGGCGGCACTTGCCGCCGCGCTGCCCGACCGCAGCAAGCTTCGGCGCAATCCCGAGGCACACGCCTTTGTCCGCGAGCATCTCGCTGGCGAGACCGCCGACGAGGACGGGCTGCGCACCGATCTGCGCATGGTTCTGGATATCATTCGACAAGCCCTGCCGCGCGACACGATCATTGCCTCCGACATGACCCAGATCGCCTATGCCGCCAATGAGATCTTCCCGATGGACCTGCCGCGCCGCTGGCTGCATCCGGCCGGCTTCGGCACGCTCGGCTACGCGCTGCCCGCCGCCATCGGCGCCAAGGCCGGACGACCCGACCTGCCGACCGCCGTGCTGGTTGGCGATTACGGCTTCCAATACACCATCAACGAGCTCGGCACCGCTGCCGAGCTCGGTCAGCCGCTGGTCATCCTTCTGTGGAACAACGACGCACTCGGGCAGATCCGCGACGACATGATCAACAAGGGCATCCAGCCCAATGCGGTGACGCTGAGGAATCCCGATTTCGGCGCCATCGCCCGTGCCTATGCCTGCGCCTATGCCAAGCCGCAGAAGCTCGCCGAGATCCTTCCGGCAATCGCCGCCGCGCTCGCCGCCGACCGCCCGACCATCATCGAGATGACGCCGCGCATGTTGCCAAGGTGAGGCGCCCGCTACGCCCTCTCCCCGCTGGCGCGGGGCGAGGGGAGAAATGAAGCAGTGCTCGAATCGAGTTTGACTCAGGCAACCCGTGCCGGTTCGGCAGAGGGCGGTTCCGGCGCCACGCTTCTCAAGGCGCCCGACTCCTCCGGGATCAGGAACAGCCGCGAGCGCCTGGCAGCAAGGCCGGCACTTGACAGGCTCGTCCACCAAGTCAGCGGTGCCGACAGCAGCAGCCCGAGCGCTATGGGCAGCATCCACAGGAAAGTGTCGAGCGACACCATGAGCGCCAGCACGCTGATCACCGCGCCTGTCACCAGATGCCGGGTCGAGCGCTTGATTGCCAGCGCCATGG
>DATAOT010000052.1:0-7576 GCA_036265615.1 Aestuariivirgaceae bacterium | reverse complement strand
CCAGCTCGCCCTGATCTCGCGATGCGCCGCGACATAGCCGAAGGAGGTGATCGCGAGATGCTGGGCGATGAGGTAGGTCAGCTCCTGGGTGCGATGGAACGGCACCGTCGGGATGGCATGATGGGCGGCATGGAACGACATGTTCCAGGAGAGGAAACGGACGAGCCGCCCGGTGATGGTGGTGCGGGAATTCTCCAGCATGTTGGAGACCACGGGGCAGGCCGCGTGCTCGGCAAGGAGGAAGGCACGCAGGAAGGGCTGACCGAGCAGGACCGGCACGATCCACAGTTTGAGCGGCCAGGTCCAGCCGAAGGCAATCGATGCCGCTGCCAGGAGGACCCACAACGCGATATGAATGCGCGCCTCGGTGACGACGCCGCGGGCGGTGCCGACGACGAAGTTCGGGAGCGTGCGGCCAAGCGCGTTGGTGAAGATGGCGGTGAAAGCCGAGCGCCAATAGGGAAGACCCGACAGGTACCAGGCGTAGGACCAGGGATCGCCGGGTCGCGGCTCGGCGAGTTCGGGATCGTTGTCGGGATCCTGGGTGTGGCGGTGGTGGGCGAAATGGAAATAGCGGAAATAGCGCGGCGGCAGCACCAACAGAAAGCCGGCGACATCGGCGCAGACGGTGTCGAGCCATTGGCTGCGGAAGGCCGTCCCGTGGATGCATTCATGCTCGAGGGTGAAGAGGAAGACGAGGACGATGCCATGAACCAGCATGGCAAGGAACAGAACGAGCGCGTTGGGCGCCAGCATCACCGCCGTGCCGGTGGCCGTCAGCAGGGCCAGATGGCCGGCGAGATGGAGGAGGCCTGGACCATCGGACAGCCGCTTCAGATGCGCCATCACTTCGGGCGGCATCGATGCAATGATGTCACGGTGCGTGATATGGTTGCCGTTCGCCATGGCTCCAACCAAGCAACGGAGCAGCCCTGCGTCAAGATTAGCCGGCCACTGCTCAAATCACAAAAGATCGCAATAGGTTCTACACAAAGACGATGATCGCCGCACCCAGGCTGTTGACGGAACCGCCACAGATCTGGCGTAAAGCATGCGGATCAGGTGGCCGGCTTCCTTTCAGGCGATCGCTCATGCTGCGGACTGTGCTTGCGGGCGTGGTTCTGTCGCTGCTGCAGACGACCGAGCTCAGCTCGGCGGACGCGCAGCCGAATCTCGTGGAGAATTTCGAGAAAGGCGACCTCAACCCGCATTTGTGGTCGAAGGCAAGGCTGCCCGTCCAGCGTGCGTGGATTCACGAAGGCGACGCACGCGAGGGCGCAAGCTCGCTCGCCATTCGGGTCAAGGGCTCGGATCTCGACAAAAGCTGCAACTGCCAGCGGATCGAGGTGCGGGAGGCGCCGGAGCAACGGCTGCCGTTCGGCAGCGACAGCTGGTATGCATTTTCGTTCAAGGTGGAAGGCCAGCCGCCGCTGACCGGCAGCCAGCGGTGGATCATCGCGGCCTGGAAGCAGGAGGCCGAGGGCGGACCGTTCCTCGCTCAGCGGTTTGACGAAGGCGTGTTCCACATCACGCTCGAAAGCGGCACGCACCGCGTGCTGCTCGCTTCCGCCAAGGGCGAGGTGCGCAGCTTTGCCGAGCGGCTGAAGTCGGGGCTGCTCGCGCCCTTCAGCTTCGTCTCCGATCCCGAGCTCTATGGCGGCACCACCGATGTCAGCATCGATTATGGCGATGATCCGGTGCTGCCGGACCCGCGCAAGGACTGGGTCGACATGATCTATCATGTCCGGGGCGGGCTCGACGGCAAGGGGCTCGTCGAGATCTATGCCAATGGCAAATTCATCGTCCGCGCCAAGGGCACAATCGGCGTGCCGGGCCCGGCTGCCATGCGGCAATATCTGAGGCTCGGTCACAATCGTGCGCCGATGCCGGGCACTTCCACGGTATATTTCGATCGCATCAGGCGCGGCACCAGCCGGGCCGATGTCGAACAATGAGGCCAAAAATGTCGAAGCCGCATCTTGTCCTCGGCAACAAAAACTATTCCTCCTGGTCGTTCCGGCCATGGCTCGCCATGAAGGCCAGCGGAATCGACTTCACCGAGGAGGTGGTGCGGTTGGACACGCCCGACACCAAGGCGCGGATCGCGGAGCATTCGCGCGCCGGCCGGGTGCCTATTCTCAAGCATGACGGCGTCATCGTCTGGGAGTCGCTCGCCATCATCGAATATCTCGCCGAGCGCTTTCCGGCTGCCCGGCTGTGGCCGGCCGATCTCAAGGCGCGGGCGCTGGCGCGGTCGATCTCGAACGAGATGCATGCCGGCTTCCAGGCACTGCGCTCGTCCTGCCCGATGAACATGCGCCGGCCGCGGCGGCGTCTCGACATCTCGGCCGCGGCCCTGGAGAACGTCCGGCGCATCGACGAGATGTGGCAGGATTGCCGCGCCACCCATGGCGGCGGCGGCCCGTTCCTGTTCGGCACCTTCAGCGCCGCCGATGCGATGTATGCCCCGGTGGTCAACCGGTTCGACGTCTATGATCTGCCGGCGTCGCGGCCGGCCAAGGCCTATATGGAAGCGGTCAAGGCACTGCCGGCCTATCGCGAATGGGAGGAGGCGGGTCGCCAGGAGGATTGGGTCATCCCCCATGACGAAGCCTGAGAGCCATCGGCGACCGGCACTGCCGGCGCTGGCGCTTTGGCTCGCTGTGCTTTCCTGCCTGGCACCGGCAGCCCAGGCGGCAAGCCGCACCTTCTTCGCGCCCAAGCTCGGCGGGGAGGCCATTCCGTTCTGCCTGACGACGACCGGCGGCTGCGGCAAGGCGGCGGCCGACCATTTCTGCCGCAGCAGCGGCTTCGACACCGCTTTGACCTTCCAGCGGCGGCAGGTGATGTCGGGTGGCGGGGAGGAGCCGACCGGCTTCACCCAGATCAAATGCTACAAGCCGACGGTCGAGGGCTCGAGCAAGCCCGTGGCGGTCACCAACACGGCCGGCAAATCGAGCCGGCTCGTCGGAGCGGATCTGAGGTGAGGGCGATGAGCGAACTGCTGGAGAGGCTCGATGACCGCTTCGTCCGGATCTACGAGGCGGCGCGCGCCGAGCGGGTGGCGCATGAGAAGCACAAGGGCCTGATCGTCATCCACGAGGATGTGCTTCTGCTCTATCGCGGCGAGGAGCCGGTCGGGCAGTTCACCGGCCTCGAGCCGCCGCTCTACAACAAGATGAAGACGCTGGGCCATATCCCGCTCGCTGTCTTCTGCCTGCTGCACACCGCCAATGACGGGCCGCTGTCGCCGTCGCTCAAGGCGCGCCTCGTCAGCTATCGCGCGCTGCTCGACAGCGCCGGTGCGGCCCTCGACGTCGCCCAGGAGGTTGCGGCGGGCATCCTGCCGCGGCCGATCGGCATTCATGCCGTGGCGATGGCATTTCTTGGCACCGCCATCAAGACCGGTGCAGCATCGCGGGCGGCGCTGCATCGTTTCACCCATGGCGTCTGCGGGGATGTCGACATCGTGCTGGCGGTCGCGGCAAGAGCCCAGCTCGACGCCTGCGAGCGGACCATGGCACAGGTCCGTGCTCTGCTCTCGGCAGAGGAATGGGCTCAGTTGCGGGTGCTGATCCTCGGCCCCTATATGGCAAAGCAGGGGCAGATCTTCCTGCAGTATTTCGCGAAGCTGCTGAACACGACGGTTTCGGGCGACCGGCGCCTCGTCTATTTCGACGGCGACGATCTCGAGGCGGCTTATGAGCGCTTCGGAACCGCGACCCTCGATGCGGAGGCGGCGCAGGCGATCTTCGGCAACCGCCGGCGGCTCCATCGCGACGTGCTCGCCGATGCGACGCGGGAGTATCTGCAGGAAAGGCAGTAGGCAGTAGGCGGTAGGCAGTAGGCAGTAGGCAGTAGTTAAGAGCACTGTTCTCTGCCTATTGCCTATTGCCTATTGCCTAACTTGGCTCCCGCGGCTCGGGCAGCGGGCTTGGCACGAGCGGCGGGTTCAGCAGATCGGGATGCTCGGCGATGGCCTTCCGCGCGGCCCCGTAGCCCGCCTCCACGGCGATCTCGAAGGCCTTCCAGTCGCGCAGATCGATGGCCCCGAGGGCCGGAGCGATGGCGATGTCGGCGGTCTGGATCTGAGTGCGGTATTGCTGCTCGCCAGAGACGGTGCCGGCGCGCATCAGGATCGAGACAAGCGGCGGCCGCAGCAGGCGCTGGATCAGCGGCCTCGCCATCTGCTGCTTGAGCCAGGCCGGCGTCAGGGCGAGGTCGCGGGCGACATCGACCGCCACGACGGGGCCGCGATTGTTCTCGCGCATGACGTCGACAGGGAGATTGTTGACGACGCCGCCATCGACCAGGAGCCCGCGGGCGGTGACGACGGGCGGCAGGATACCCGGCAGCGATACGCTTGCCCTGAGCGCCCTGGCGAGCAGGCCGACGCGGTGGACCTCGGCGCGGGCGGTCGTCAGGTTGGAGGAGACGCAGAAGAAGGGGAGCCACAGATCCTCGATGCGCGCCTTGCCGAAATGGTGTTCGAGCAGGGCCTCGACGCGCACGCCGCGCACCAGGCCGACCAGCGGAAGCGAATAGTCCGTGAGCGGACTCTTCTCGGCAAAGGACTGGCGGATGCGCTCTTCCGAGTCCTTGAGGCTCCAGCCCATGGCGACGCAGGCGGCGACGATGGCGCCCATGCTGGTGCCGCCGATGAAGTCGATCGGGATGTCGCTGTCGCGGAAGGCCCGCAGGACGCCAAGATGGGCGTAGGCGCGGGCGCCGCCGCCGGAAAGCACCATGCCGAGGGCGCGGCCGGTCAGTACCCGGGCCACTCTCTGCCAGTCGGACTCATGATCGAGGCGGATATGGAAATGCCGGTTGACCGGCAGCTTCTCGAGGGCCGCCATGGTCACGGTCGGACGGTCGCGGTCGGGTCCATGCAGCAAGAGGAGATCGAGCAGCTGATGCGAGGCGCGGTTTCGCACCCGGCGGCTCAGCGCCGGCGCGGCATCGATCTCGCCGGCCTCGGCGACGATGACGATCCGGTCCGCCTGGCGGGCGCAGAGATCGTTGACTTCCGGCAGGGCGCGCGAGCCGCAGAGAAAGACGTGGTCGTTCAGCGCCTCGGCCCGGGTCAGCCAGCGGCTCGAAAGGCGAGCCGGATCGGGCTTGACCGTGAGCACGCGAAAGCCGAGGCGCGCCGCTTCGCCGGCGAGCCTTTCGGCTACCATCACGACGTCGATCAATCGCGAGGCGGGCAGGAATGCCACGGTTCGCGGCTCGATGTTGACGATGCGGCCGGCATTGGTGTCGCGCAGGCGCCGCGCCATGATTCGGCCGAGCTCCACCATGAGCTCCGGTGCCGCCTCGGCGATCCGAAGGAAGCTGTCATGGTTGAGGCGCAGGAGCTCGCAGTCGCGCAAGGCCCTGACGGTTGCCGAACGCGGCGTGCCGGAGAGGAGCGCCATCTCGCCGACGGTCTCGCCGGGGCGGATGAAGGCGATGAGGCGCGGCTCCCCCTGGCTGCCCGAGATATAGACGCCGAGCGCGCCGGCCAGCAGGATGTAAAGGCAGTCGGCCGGGTCGCCGACCTGGAACAGGGCGCGGCCGGCCTTCAGCGTCACGCGCTCGCCTTCGCGCCGTATGGCCCGGCGCGCGGCCGGCCCGATCGCCTTGAGAATATGGCGCAAGCCCAGCGGCTCGACCGCGGGGACGGTGTCCTGCATGGCTATCTCGGCTCAGCTCAGCCCAGTGTCCCGAATTGACCATGCTAGCACCGCTTCGGCCTGTGCCAAACGGCACAGGTGGCGCGCCAGGGCTGTGCTATCGACGCCGAATGTAATTCGGGGATCTCTTATGACGTGCAAATGGCAAATTCCGACATCACTCGTTTTTTCACAGATTCCGACATCGGTTGACAGGAAGGGACCAAGGGCCGAGGAAACCGCCGCGCCACTGAATTCGCCGCGCGACCAGCAGGAAGCATCGGTCATAGGGCAAGCGCTGAGCGCAATTGTAGATTTGCCGGAGCATGAACATCCCGGCCTCAGCAGCTATCTTTCGGAAGGCCTGGAGGAAGACATCGCGTCCGCCATAGTGGACGAGGACCCCAGATCGCTGAAGCTCCTTCTCGAGGCCGGCGCAAAACCGACAGTCGACCTGCTCTATTATGCCATCAAGTGTAAGAACCACGCGGCCATCGAGCTGCTTCTTTCGTCCGATGTGAAACCCACATTCCGAGAACTTGAACTCGCCCTGGATGCCGACGATCAGAAATCGGCCGAGCTCCTTCTTGCGGGAGGGCTCCGCCCTGATGACGCGATTGTTGTTGCTCGCAACGCGCAGTGCATCAAGTTCTTGACTCAGCATGGCGCGGACATCAACCGGCCGCGGATGGGCGGCGACACATTGCTCAATACAGCATGTGACTGGTGTGATCTGGACTGGATCGAGACTCTCATTTCCTGTGGTGCCGATGTCAATCTGGCGAACGGCAAGGGTCAAACGCCACTTGGCTGGGTGATCGAGGAATCAGCTCGCCGTCCGAAGCAAAAATCGGAGATGGTGATGCTTCTCCTGAAGCGGGGAGCAGATCCCAACAAATGGCCCGCTGGCGGACATGCGCCGGTCGCGGTCGCATATTGCGCAGGCTATCCAAATCTTGCTCGAGAGATGCTCAATTATGGTGCAGACCCTAATGTCCGGACGGCGAGTGGACAATGGCTGCTCGAGGTGGCATGCGTGAAGGGTGACGAGAGGTCCGTTCAACGGTTTCTGGAGCATAAGGCGGATCCGAACGTCCGCGCAAAGGATGGGCACACGTTGCTTGGCGCGACCTGCCGGAGGGGTCATCTGGAGTGCGCGCGCCTTCTCCTTGACCACAAGGCCGATCCCAATGCGAGAGGCGGATTGGATTTCACCCCTCTCCACCTGATCTGCCTGGCTGAGAACGTCAGTTTGAAATTGTTTGCACTTCTCCTCCTTTATGGCGCCAACCCCTGCCTGAAAGACCTCACCAACACGATGCCGCTTGACTATGTCCATCTACGAAGGAACGGCGAGGTGGAGAGACTCAGGAGGCTGATCGAGGAAATCAGCGCCGAGCGCCAGAAACTCACGAGCCCGGGTGGAACAGACATCAACGAAGTGGAGCTTGCGAGCAGGTCAGCAACGCTCGAGGCATTTAATGACCGCTGGGGTTTCGCGGCTATTCGAATGAGCACAGACTTGGAAGTTTCTTTCGGGCCAAGTTATTCCACCCGTAAGCAAGGAATGGCCGTAATCGACGCAATCAATGGCTGGTTGCTCGATGTGCGGAAGCCCCTAGGCCCTGTCGTTGCCCTACTCGAGCTCGTTGCCGAGACAGCGCAGGAACAGAATGCTCAAGAGATGCTCGAACCGCTTCGTGAGCAGGTCAGAGATATTGTTCTGTACCACAGCAGCAGCAAGGATGTGGCGGTCCGCGAGCGCGCTGGGGTGCTGGAGGCGAACCTCCCCGACGATCTGCGCATCTCGAAATAAAGGACGGGCCGATATGCCGGCGGGGGAGGGAGCCCAAGATCACGATCGCCCTTCATTCCTAAGGGCATTGTCTCTATAGACTCCCTCCCCATGGCCAAGCTCGTCT
>DATAOT010000051.1:0-12743 GCA_036265615.1 Aestuariivirgaceae bacterium | reverse complement strand
GGGCCTGCGGACCAGCGCCTGCGGCTATTTCACCACCGTTCTCGGCCCGGGTTCGAACGAAGCGCACAAGAACCATCTCCACTTCGATCTGGCCCTTCATGGCAAGTCCGACAACTACCGGATTTGCGAATAGCCAGGACTGGCGTAACAATCGGAAAATCTCGCAAGCCAAGGAGCTCGACATGGACCGCCGCACCGCCAATCTGGCGATCGCAAGCTCGGTGATCTCGGCGCTGGCTCTCGCCGCAGCGCCGGCCGCCGCCGACGACAATCAGGAAAAATGCTACGGCATTTCGAAGGCCGGACAGAATGACTGCGCCTCCACAGGCGACAGCACTTGCGCCGGCACTTCCAAGATCGACTACGACAAGGATGCCTGGAAATTCGTCGCCAAGGGCACCTGCGAGAAGATCACCGTCAAGCTGCCCGGTGGCTCGACCCGCATGGGCTCGCTCGTTCCCGGCAGCTCCTGAGTCGGCGACAGTGGCGCAACACTCGATCCCCTGCCGCGCCGGCGTCGGACTGAAGCCGGAGCACTACGAGACAATCCTGGCCGAACGCCCCGATATCAGCTGGTTCGAGGTGCATGCCGAGAATTACATGGGTGACGGCGGCGTGCCGCATCACGTCCTGCGCCGCATACGTTGCGATTATCCCCTCTCGCTTCATGGCGTCGGGCTATCGATCGGCAGCGCCGGCCCGCTCGACCCGGACCATCTCGCCAGACTCGCGAGTCTGATCGAGCGCTATGAGCCGGGCCTCTTCTCCGAGCACCTCGCCTGGTCGTCACACGGCACGACCTACCTCAACGATCTTTTGCCGCTGCCCTATACCGCCGAGACCTTGGGCCGCGTGGCATCCCATGTCGAGGAAGTGCAGGACGCCCTCGCTCGCCGGATCCTCATCGAGAACCCCTCGACCTATGTGCGCTTTGCAGATGACGAGATGACGGAGATCGCTTTTCTCGATGTCCTTGCTCGCCGCACCGGCTGCGGGCTGTTGCTGGACATCAACAACGTGTTTGTCTCCGCTGCCAACCATGCCTTTGATCCTCGCGCCTATGTCGACGCCTTTCCGGCGGAGCATGTTGGCGAAATCCATCTCGGCGGCCATGCGCCCCTCGCCGCCGACGACCCGACCGGGCCGCTCCTCATCGATGCCCATGACCGGGCAGTCGATGCCGAGGTGTGGAACCTCTATGCCCGTTTCGTGGCAAGGGCAGGCCCGCGGCCCACGCTCGTCGAATGGGACAATGATGTTCCCGCCTGGCCGGTGCTGTTTGCAGAAGCATTGGCGGCGGAGCGTATTCTGAACGCTTGAGGCCATATGGACACCCAATTGCTGCAGCGAGCCTTCGCACGCGCCCTGGCCGACAGCAACGCTGCGGTGCCGCGCGGCATCGTTGCGACGCTGGCCCGCTTCAACATCCATCGCAACAACATCTGGGCAGGCCTCACGGCTGTCCTCGCCGCGCGCTATCCGGCGATCCGACGGCTGGTCGGTCAGCCGTTCTTCGTCGCAACCGCCCGCGCGTTCATTGCCGCCGAACCCCCGCGCAGCCCTGTCCTCATCGAATATGGCGCGAGCTTCGCGCGCTTCCTCTCGCGCTTCGAACCGGCTTCCGGCTATCCCTACCTTGCCGACATCGCCCGTTTGGAATGGGCTCGCCACCGCGCCTACCACGCTGCCGACGCCGCACCTGCCGATCTCCGACTCATCGGTAGGCTCGACTTCAGCGAGCTGCCGGCACTGCGCTTCACGCTGCATCCGAGTGCGACGGTGATCGCCTCGCCGTTCCCTGTCCTGTCGATCTGGCGCACCAACCATTTTGACGCCGAGGTCAAGGAGGTTGCGCTTGACCAGGGTGGCGAAACCGTCCTTGTCGTTCGCCCTCGTCTGGAGGTCTTCACCGGCGCCCTGCCGCCTGGCAGCGACGTCCTGATGGCCGCGCTTGGCGAGGGAAAGATCCTCGGCGAGGCGGTCGATGCAGCCATGGCCAAGGAGCCGGCATTCAACCCGACGGCGGCTTTGGCAGCACTCTTCCGCGCCGAAGCTTTCGCCGCCTTCTCGCTTACGACGACCTGAACAGCGACTGCCAGGCATCCGCGATTGCCTCGCGATTGTGGCGAATCCGGTCGAACAGAACCGCAACGATGATGAACGTGCCGACGAAGGTGCCCTGCCAGAAGGGATTGATCCCGAGCAGCGTCAGGCTGTTGCGGATCATCTCGATCAGAACCGCACCGACCACTGCACCGAAGGCGGTTCCGGAGCCGCCCATGAGATTGGCACCGCCGATCACCACCGCCGCGATCACGATCAGTTCCATCCCGGAGCCCATGCCGGTGGTGATGGTCCCTAGCCAGCCCACCTGCAGAATGCCGGCGATTCCCGCCATCAAGGCAGAGAGCATGTAGACACTGACCTTGACGCGCCGCACATTGACGCCGGTGAGTTCCGCAGCCTGCTCATTGCCCCCGATTGCAAAAATATGCCGACCCCATTTCGTCCAGCGGAAGGCAAAGCCCAAAAGGAGCGCGAACACCAGCAGGAAGACCGCGGGATTTGGGACAAAGACGATGCCGCCGAGCCACGTAAGGAAGGAACCGATCGACGTGTCGGGCCCCATCCATTCGGCAAGCCGCAGAAACCAGCCGCGCGTCGAGCCGCCGCCGAGCGCCACGAGCTTGGCGTGATCATGGCCGAAATTGTAGACCATCTGATTGCGCGACAGCACCATCGCCAGGCTGCGCGCCAGCGACATCATGCCGAGCGTGACCACGAAGGGCGGCATGCCGACATAGGCGATGAGGATGCCATTGGCGAGGCCGCAGACCAGCGCCGCCCCAAGCCCGAGCGGAATCGCAAGCCACACCGAATATTCCCACGACATCATCATGCCCGTGACCATTCCCGACAGGCACAGCACCGATCCGACCGAGAGATCGATCCCGCCGGTGACGATGACCGCAGTCATGCCGAGCGCGATAATGCCGACGAAAGCGCAGTTGCGGGCGACATTGAACAGGTTCGACGAGGTGTCGAAGGTCGTGGTTGCCAGCGACAGGTACACGAACGCCGCGACCGCCGCGACGAACACCCAGAACGTCTGCTGTGACAGGAGATGGCCGATCGGCCCGTAGGTCTGGCGGCTGATCGTTTCCTCGAGCGAAACTGCCATGTGTCGAACCTCGGGCTCGTATCGGAAGATCTATGCGGTCTGGATGGCGCCGGTGATCAGCCCAGTGACTTCTTCGGGCGACGAATCGGTCACCTTCTTGTCTGCAACTTTGCGGCCGCGGCGCAGCACGGTAATGCGGTCGGCCACCGCGAACACGTCGGGCATGCGATGGCTGATCAGGATCACGGCGATGCCCGTGTCGCGCAGCCGCCGGATCAGATTGAGGACCTCCGCCACCTGGCGGACGCTGATCGCCGCCGTCGGCTCGTCCATCAGCACGATCTTGGGATCGGAGAGCCGGGTGCGCGCGATCGCCACCGCCTGGCGCTGTCCGCCCGACATCTGCTTGACGAAGTCGCGCGGCCGCGTCTCGGACCTCAGTTCCTTGAACAGCTCCCCGGAGCGCTTGTACATGGCCCAGTGATCGAGCAGCCGCAACGGCCCGATCTTCTTCCTGAGCTCCCTTCCGAGATAGACATTCGCCGCCGCCGTGAGATTGTCGCACAGCGCCAGATCCTGATACACGATCTCGACCCCGTGCTGCCGCGCCTCGATCGGCCGATGGAACTGGACGTCCTGGCCATTGATCCTGAGGCTGCCATGAGAGGGGCGAAAATTGCCGGCAATGATCTTGACCAGCGTCGACTTGCCGGCGCCGTTATCGCCCATGAGGCCCACCACCTGCCCCTCTTCGAGCGTCAGGGATACCTCGTTCAGCGCCTGGATCGCGCCGAAGTTCTTCGAAACATCGATCAACTGGAGAACCGACACCGGCGACCACCTGCTGCGGGCACACCCAGGCTAGCTAGCCGCAGATTTCCGCTGGGCGCAAGATTGGCCTGCGACAGATTGACTCCTCGAAACGATCGATATTAGCTGGCCGGCGAGGATTGTTGCCGCCGAATGAACGAGAAACATCTCCTGGGCCGGCAGATCCGAGGGAGGAGTTCCATGAAGAAACTGCTGATCATTCTTGCAGCTGTTGGGCTCGCCGTGTCCGCCGATGCGGCCTTGGCACAGCAGAAGAAGACCCTTGCCGTGGTGGTGAAGGGCCTCGACAACCCGTTTTTCACCGTGCTCGGCAACGGCTGCAAAAAATGGAACGAGGAGCACCCGGATTCCGAATATGAATGCCTCTATACCGGCCCGGCATTGACCTCCGACGAGGCCGGTGAGGTCCAGCTCGTCGCCGACCTTATCGCCAAGGGCGTGGCAGGCATCGCAATCTCCCCTTCCAATGCACCGGCCATGGCATCGATGTTGAAGGAAAAAAAACCCCAGATGCCGATCATGACCATCGACGCCGATCTTCAGCCTGAGGATCGCGGTCTGCGCAAGACATATCTCGGTACCGAGAACTATCAGATGGGCGTGCTGATGGCCAAGCACCTGACCGGCCTCAAGCCCAAGGGCGGCAAGGTATGCCTGCAGCTCGGCAATGTCGCGGCGAACAACATCAATGAGCGAGCCGCCGGCTTCCGCGACACGATTTCCGGCCAGAAAGGGACCGAGCGTCTGACCGGCCAGGGCGGCTGGACCGAGGTCGATGGCTGCCCGCTTTACACCAACGACGATATCGCGACGGCGAACCAGCAGCTCGCCGACGTGACCGGCGCCCATCCCGACCTCGACGCGTTCATCCTGGTCGGCGGCTGGGCTCAGTTCGGCCCCGAAGCCTATTCGGCCACCACGACCGCGCTCGAGCCGAAGCTCAAGGCCAAGGATCTCATCATCATTGCCGGCGATACCCTGCCGCCGCAGATGGCCGCGCTGAAAGCCGGCCACAGCCATGCCCAGGTCGGCCAGCGTCCCTTCGAGATGGGCCATCACGCTCCCGACGTGCTGATCCAGCTGATCAAGGGCGAGACCGTCAAGGACCCGCTCTATACCGGCCTCGATGAGTGCACGCCGGACACCGCCGACAGCTGCCTGGCCAAGTAAGCGCGCGGCACCTGCTTGAAGGGGGCTCGCAAGGCGAGCCCCCTTTTCATTGCTCTGGCCCTGGCGCTTTCTGGTAGACGAGGGCACCTCGCCCGCAATTCACCGTCAGCTGATCGCCCTGCTTCGCGATCCTGCATTTGTCGCCCTCGAGCGGGCACTCGTTGCGGCTCCTTTGCGTGGCGAAATGGGTCAGATCGGCGGTGCCGTCCGGATCCAGCCGCTTGAGGTGAAAATCGAGCTTGCAACTTGTCCAATAGCCGAGACAGAACTGGCTTTGCGGCGCCGGGCTGAAGCTGATGCCCCGGTTTCGCCCTTCCATCCATTCGCCGGTGAGGCCGAAGCAGCGATCGATCGCAGCCGTATCGCCTCCCGCCGAATCCATCCCGCTCGCACAGGCGGTGCACCAAAGGGCGACAAGGACGGGAAGCACTCTCATGACTGACAGAAAGGCAATGCCGTTCGCTTCCACATGATTCACCCGCCGCCGGGAACCAAGTCCCACGGCGCCGAAAACCCCAATGTATCAGGACCGAGCGTCCCGATTGAAACCACAAAGCTCATCGCTTCGGCAAAAGTAAGATCGGTCGGCGTCACCCTGTCCATCGGGATTGTCAGGAGGAGGCCGGTGATCGGCTGCGGTGCAGTCGGAATGTAGACGATGGCAAGGAGCTTGTTCGTTTCCGGGTCGGTGATCACCTGGGTGAGGATGGCGATCACCTTCATCCCCTGGGGGAATTCCACGAGCACGATCTGCCGGCCCTCAACTGGCGGCCCCTGCATCGCCTCGACCAGCTGTTTTGCCGAATGGTACACCTTGGCGACCACCGGCAGCTTCCCCAGCAGCCGCTCGATTGCCGCAAAGATCCGCCGCCCGATCACATAGGACATCATCAGGCCAAGAGCGTAGAGAACCCCGATGGTCAGGAGGATCGCCAGCGGCCACTGCACCTGCGGTTCGAGCAGCAGCAGCGAGTAGCCCTGGGCCTCCGATCCGGCATAACGGGCGAGCCACTGCACGGCGGGGTTGCCAAGCCGGGCGAGGTGCCCGAGCACGAAGTCGAACACCGCCCAGGTGATGAAAAGCGGCACCACCGTCAGGAGCCCGGTGACGATATTTCTGCGGAAATGCGGCAACATTGGCCTGATCGTTTGTCCTAGATGGCGAACCTTCGCACGCGCCCTGGAAAGAGTGAAGGTTCAGCTGAAACGGCATTGACAAAAGCTTCCAAGCCATGCGACTGAAATGGTTCAATCGGGGGTGAATGAATATTCATTCACCAGGGGAAATGCACGAGATCAAGCCTAGAATCGGCGACGAGTCGGTCGCCGACCGTCGCGCGCAGATACTGGATGCGGCCGAGCGCAGCTTTTGCCGCAGCGGCTTTCACCGCACGACCATGCAGGACGTTGCCGCCGAGGCCGGCATGAGCCCGGGCAACCTCTATCGTTATTTCCCCTCGAAAGACGCCCTCGTCGCCGGCCTCTGTGAACGCGACCGCGTCGGTCTGAGCCGGGAATTTATGGCGCTTGGCGAAGCCGGCGGCGATTTCCTTGCCGCTTTTCGCGCCCTTGGCCGGAAGCACTTCGAGGAGTCCAATGCCGCCAAGGCCAAGCTCTGCCTCGAGATCTGGGCGGAAGCCACGCGCAATCCGGCAATTGCCGCGCTCCAAGCCGATTTCGACCGCACCCTCGTAGATCAGCTTGCCGCCACCTTCGAGCGCGCCAAGGAGGCCGGACGCGTTCATCCGACCGTCAACGCCCGGGCTGTGGCATCGATCGTCAGCAAGCTCGGTGACGGCCTGTTCGTCCGCCGCGCGGTGGCGGCCGATTTCGATCCCGATCGGGAGATCGGCGAGGTCTTCGCTCTGATCGAGGCGCTTCTCGAGGGGACGATCGTGATTCCGGGCGCCGCCGGGCAGGAGCCAAAGCCATGATGTGGAGTCGGATTGCCGCCGTGGTGCTGGTTGTCGCCGCAACGCTGTGGATCGGTTCCGGCATATTCGGGCGGCGCGCTGACGGGGCTGCATCAGCCAAGCCAGGCCAGGCTGCCGAAGCAGCGCCCCGCTTCAAGGTTGCCGTGCTGCCGGTGCGCCCGGAAATGCACGTCAAGACCGTCACGCTGTCCGGCCACACCGAAGCCGACAACCGCGCCAGCGCCGTGGCGCGCACCACCGGCTCGATCGTCAGCCTCAAGGTCCGCCGCGGCTCGCGCGTCAACCAGGGCGACGTGCTGGCGGTCCTCTCCGACGAGGCCCGCGAGGCGCAGGTCGAGGAAGCCGCCGCGATGGTCCGCAAGCGCCAGGCTGATCTCGACACCAAGCTGCCGCTGATCAACCGCGGCATCGTCGCCGCCAATGAAAAGAACCAGCTTCTCGCCGATCTGAGCAAGGCCGAGGCCGAGCTCGCCATGGCCCAGGCCGAGCGCGAGCACGGCATCGTCCGCGCCCCGATCGCCGGGTTCGTCAGCGAAGTGCCGGTGACCACGGGTCAGGCGCTCCAGTCGAATGCCATGGTCGCGGAAGTCATCGCTCTCGATCCCATGCTGGCCGTGGTTGAGGTGGCCGAGCGGCAGTTGGGCGGCATCAAGGTCGGCGACCGCGCTCTTGTCCATCTCGTCACCGGCTCGACGGCCGAAGGCACGGTTCGATTCATTTCGCCCACCGCCAGCAAGCAGACCCGCACCTACCGCGTCGATGTCGAACTTCCCAACAAGGCGGGGGAGATCGCCGATGGCGTCACCGCCGAGGTCGAGTTCAGGCTGAAGCCCGTCACCGCCGCCCGGGTGCCGCGCTCGGCCCTCACCTTCACCGCCGAGGGCACGCTCGGGATCAGAACCGTTGATGAGAGTGGCCTGGTTCGCTCGCTGGCGGTCAAGATCATCGAGGATGCCCGCGAGGAAGTATGGCTGTCAGGCCTGACCGGCAACGCCGACGTGATCGTCCAAGGTCAGGACTTCGTCAAGGATGGCCAGTCCGTCGACTCTGTCAGAGCCGATGCCCCTGCCGCAATGACCTCGAAGTCTGAATGACCATGGCGAACCCTGTCGACTATGCCATCAGCCACGCGCGCCTCACTCTTGCCACCCTGCTCTTTCTGCTGGTGGCCGGGTTCCTCGCCTATGTGGCCATTCCGAAAGAAGCCGAGCCCGACATCGCCGTCCCCATCATCTACGTCAATGTCACCCAGCGCGGGATCAGCCCGGAGGATGCCGAGCGTCTGATCCTGCGTCCGCTGGAGACCCAGCTCAAATCCGTGGCGAACGTCAAGGAGATGCGCTCCGCCGCCTTCGAAGGCGGCGGCTACGTGCTCCTTGAATTCGATGCCGGTTTCAACGCCGACGTCGCGATTGCCGATGTCCGGGCGAAAGTCGACGACGCCAAGAGCGATCTGCCGCGCGACGCCGATGAGCCGCAGGTCTCGGAGGTGAACCTGTCGCTGTTCCCGGTTCTTGTCGTGTCTCTTGGCGGTGATGTTCCGGAGCGGACCCTGCTCCAGCTCGCCCGCCAGGCCGAGACCGCCATCGAGCAGATCCCGGGCGTCCTGTCGGCCGATTTGCGAGGCTCGCGCGACGAAGCGGTCGAGATCATCTCCGAGCCGATGCTGCTTCACAGCTATGGCCTGGCGCTTGACAGTCTGATCCAGGCCTTCGGCATGAGTAACAGCCTGGTCGCGGCCGGGGCTATCGAGGGCCAGTCGGGGCGCTTTGCCGTCAAGGTGCCGGCCCTGATCGAGAGCGCCGAGGATATTCTCAACTATCCGATTGCCGTCTCGGGCTCGGCCGCAGTCACGCTCGGCGATGTGGCCGAGGTTCGCCCGACCTTCAAGGACCCGACCTCGATCACCCGCATAAACGGCAAGCCGGCCATCACCATCGAGGTTTCGAAGCGCACCGGCGCAAACCTCATCGAGACCGTCGATGCCACCCGCAAGGTCGTCGAGGACCTCAAGAAGACCTGGCCGAGCACGCTCGATGTCACCTTCACCCAGGACAAGTCCAAAACGATCCGCATCATGTTGCACGAGCTGCAGAACAGCGTCATCACCGCGGTTCTCCTGGTCGTGGTCATCATGCTGCTGGTTCTGGGCGGGCGCGCCTCGCTGTTCATCGGCATCGCCATTCCCGCATCCTTTCTCGCCGGCATCCTCGGCCTTCATCTCGCCGGCCTCACCGTCAACATCGTGGTCCTGTTCTCCCTCATCCTCGCGGTCGGGATGCTCGTCGATGACGCGATCATCGTCTCGGAATTCGCCGAGCGCCGTATGGCCGAGGGAATGGAGCCGCGTCAGGCCTATGCGCTGGCGGCCAAGCGCATGGCGGGCCCGGTGATTGCCGCCACCTTGACCCGGGTCGCCGCCTTCTCGCCGCTGCTCTTCTGGCCGGGAATCGTCGGCGAGTTCATGAAATACATGCCGCTGACGCTCATCGCCACCTTGTCCGCCTCGCTCGTCGTTGCCCTTTTCTTCACACCGACCCTCGGGGCCATGCTCGGGCGCGCCAGCCACGACCACGAGCCGGTGCCCGACAAGCGGCATCGCGATCGCGGGCTCTATATGCGGGTCGTCAAGCTCGCCTTGAATCACCCTGTGCTGGCGCTGAGCCTGACGCTGCTCCTGCTCGTCTCGGTCATCAAGGCCTATGGCCAATTCGGCCACGGCGTCGAATTCTTCCCCAACATCGAGCCTGACTATGGTCTCGTCCAGGTCCGGGCGCGCGGCAATCTGTCGATCCACGAGAAGGACAAGCTCGTTCGTCTCGTCGAAGAGCGGCTGCTGCGCATGAAGGAGATCGAGACGGTCTATGCCCGCTCCGGTGACGGTCAGCGCGGCTCGAACCAGGTCACCGAGGACACGGTCGGCACCGTCCAGTTCGAGTTCGTCGACTGGAAGCAGCGACGTCGTGCCAGCGTCATCATGGACGAGATCCGCAGCCTGACGAAGGACATCCCCGGCGTGGTGATCGAGGTGACGAAGCCGGCCGGCGGCCCGGCGACCGGCAAGCCGATCACGCTCCAGATCTCCGCCGCCGATCAGGACCGCCTGTTCCCGGCCGCCCGCAAGGTGGCCGAAATCGTCCGCAGCAATCCACTGACCCGCGACGTCGATGACGGCCTGCCGCTCCCTGGCATCGATTGGAACCTCGAGGTCGACAAGGCCGAGGCAGCCAAGTTCGGCGCAAGCCCTGTCACTGTCGGCACCGCCGTGCAGCTCGTGACCAACGGCGTCAAGGTCTCGGAATACCGGCCGACCACCACCGACAAGTCAGTGGACATCCTGCTGCGCTTTCCGCCCGAGCGGCGCAGCCTCAACGAGCTCGACGAGCTTGTGCTCATGACGTCGTCCGGCAATGTGCCGATCGGCAATTTCGTCCAGCGCAGCGCCACCCCGAAGGTGGGCCTGATCAACCGGGTTGCCGGATCGCGGGTGGTCACCGTGACCGCCAATGTTGCCGAGGGTGCTCAATCCGCGAGCGTCCAGCAGGACATCATGGCCAAGCTGGCCAAAGCCAATCTCGGTCCGGGCATTTCCTTTGTCATGAAGGGAGAGGACGAAGAGCGGGCCAAGGCCGGCGCCTTCCTGATGAAGGCTTTCGGCGCCGCGATCTTTCTGATCTTCGCCATCCTGCTCGCGCAGTTCAACAAATTCTCCAGCGTTCTGCTGGTGCTTTCCGCCGTCGTGCTGTCGACCATCGGCGTCCTGATCGGGCTGATGATCATGGGACAGGCCTTCGGGGTGGTGATGACCGGCATCGGCGTGATCGCCAATGCCGGAGTGATCGTCAACAACAACATCGTGCTGATCGACACCTACGACCGCCTGCGCAGCGAGGGCGTGTCCGCCTACGAGGCCATCCTGCAGACCTGCCGCGAGCGGGCGCGACCCGTGGTCCTGACCGCCGTCACCGCCATGCTCGGCGTGCTCGCCATTGCCTTCGGGATCAACATCGATTTTGTCGAGCGCACTGTCATGATCGGCGCGCCCTCGACGCAGTGGTGGGTCCATCTCTCCACCGCAATTGTATTCGGTCTCGGCTTTGCCACCGTGCTGACGCTGGTGGTGACGCCGGCGACTCTCATGCTCTTCGCCCGCATGTCCGCCTGGCGCCTGAGCCGTCGCCACGCCCGCGCCGTCCGACGCCGGCGGAGGATGGCAAAGGCGGCTCGTAAGCCTTCGAGATTGCTGCCGGAGCTCGTGCCCGAGCCCGCCGAGTAGCCTGCGTCGGACGATCAAGCGCTGGTGCTCATACGCGGACGAGCCGCCTGAGCTTTTTGAGCAGCGTGAGCAGCAAGCGCTGCCGCGCCGCAATGCTCTTTGTTGCCCGTTGATACATGAGCCGTCCGTTGCTCCAGGCGAGCGCCGATGAGCGCAGAGCGATCCGCTCCGCCCTTTCGGCAGGCAGTCCGGGGCGAAAGGTAAAGGCCATGGCCTGCGGGCCGGCGTCGATGCGCAGGATCTCGGCCTCCCGACACCATTGCTTCAGGAGGGCGCGCGCGAAGAGATGATCGACTGCTGAAGGCGGCGGTCCGAATCGGTCTTCAACCTCGTCGCGCAGCGCCTCGATCTCGCTCGCCGCGGATAGGCGCGCCAGCCGAGCATAGAGATCGATCCTGAGCGCCGCTTCAGGCACGTAGCTCTGGGGGATGCGGCCGCTCATGCCGATATTGAGTTCCGGCGACCATGTCTCCTGAACCGGCGTGCCGCGTGCCGTCTCGACGGCGCGGTCGAACAAATGACGATAGAGTGCCGCGCCGATGACCTTGATATGACCGGCCTGCTCCTCGCCGAGCAGGGTTCCGGCTCCGCGCAGATCGAGATCCTGGCTGCTGATGTCAAAGCCGGCTCCGAGCCGGGCGTTCTGCACTTTCGGACCTGGGCTTCACGGTCTCGAGCCCGCGCAGCAATCCCATGCCGTGATCGAGATGAACCACCGTGTCGCCGATCCGGAACAAAGTGTCGCGCGACAGAGGCCTCGAGGGTCCCACCGCCGGTTCGGGCTGCCGGGCTCGACTGCCGAGCAGGTCTGCTACGGCAATGACTGCAATCGCTGCCGGTTGGTCGACAAAGCCAGCCTCGAGATCGAGCTTGAGATAGAGGATGCTGCGGCTCGGAGCGCCACCGACCTCTCGCCAATTCCGCGCCTCGACTTTCGCGGTCGGCCTGCCGATCAGGCGGTCGGTGCGCCGCCTCAGATGGCTCAGGAGATTGTCGCTGCCTGCCGTCACGACCACGCGTCGTCCGCCTTTGAGCTCCCGCCTGACAACTGTGGTCGGATCCTCCTCGAGCGCGAAGTTGGGAACCGGTCCTGATCGGTCGTCGCCTGCACCGGACTCGTCGACCTCGAAAGTCATGCTGCCCGCAAGCCTTGCCGACCATTCGCCATCATCGAGATAGAGATGTTTTGGTGCAGCGATGGATGGGTCGCTCTCTCGATGCACGGCTCTCCTGATCTCGAATGACTCGGCGATCTGCTGCATGATGACGGCGTGCCGGCTTTCGGCCTTGGCTTCGACGATCAGGGTGGCATCGGGCATGTAGTCGAAGACCGGGCGAGCTGATGACGATCCTTGGCTCCTCGAGCTTGTGCGCGAGCTGATGAAGCACCCCGATGCGCTTGCCCATCGCC
>DATAOT010000050.1:0-17729 GCA_036265615.1 Aestuariivirgaceae bacterium | reverse complement strand
AGAGGGCGATAGTACTTCCAAGCCCAGCGCCCGGGACCGGCTGGCCTAATAGGCGCCGAGCTAACCTTTTCACGACTGGTGATTGCTGAGTTTACTATGATCCTTCTTGTCGTCCGGATGTTTAAGGCAGTCAGAGCAGTCACGCTGGATATGGCTGCTGCGTTAGTAGCTTGGGACGCCCGTACGTGGCCTCTCTGCAACACCTGCCGGCAAATCGAAGTGATCCCAAGGGTTGAGCTTGCCGAATCTGTCATGGTCATCCCTAATCTGATCATCTACCACTCGGGAGGGGTTCCCATGCGACGCAATTTGCTAGGTTTAATCGCCGCTCTTGCCTTAGGGTCGGTGAGTTCTGCGGCGATGGCAGCCGACATGGTGCCGCCAGAGCCTGTCGCGAGCTGGACTGGCTTCTATCTCGGCGCCGGTGGCGGGCTCGCTTGGGCTGATGTCAACATCGATCACAAGCGCTGCCTCCTGGATTACTATGGGAACTGTGATCCTTATGAGGACGTATTCGAGAACGATTCTGATCACTCAAGCGATCCCGGCGGCGTTGGCATCGTCCAGGGCGGCTTCGACTACCAGATCGGGCCGTACTACGTGACCGGTATCGGCGCCGATTGGACTTTTGGGGACGTCCTCGGAGACGGCAATAACGGATCTCATCACGAAGACGAGTGGGGCTTTCACGATCACTTTGACCACAATGACAACAGCATGGTCGACGTCTATTGGCGCTCCGGCTTCACTCCGCTTCCCAATCTGTTGGTCTTCGGCTTGGGTGGTTGGACCTGGGCCGATATCGACAGCAATTTCAAGGTCAGGGATGACGGTGGCGAATGGCACCACAACAACAACGACAACTTTAATGCCAATGGCTTTACCCTCGGCGCCGGCCTCGAGTGGAAGTTCGCCGACTTCCCGCTATCGCTTCGCGCCGAGTATCGCTTCACCCGACTCGAAGATTTCCACAACAACGACCACTTCACCTGGGACGAGTGTAAGTGCGACTTCAGGGACCGCAACGACGTGCAAATCGATGTCCAGCGCGTGCTGTTCACCCTCAACTGGCGCTTTGGTGGCTTTGGAGCAACCACAGCAGCTGCGTACTGATCCGAAGTCTTTCTGTGCGACGTGGCGGGCGGGTCCTTCGGGGCCCGCTCGTTGTTTCAGGCATTGGAAGGCTTTGAGCGAGGGACCACTGCTGTCAGGTTAAACTCCATTCCTACTCTCTTTGTCGTATTCGCTCTCTTTGTCGTATTCGCGGTGCCTCGGGCCCACCTTATCGAGGTTTGACCGGGCCCGGGGTCGGAAAGGGGGGATCCCTGAGAGCGTGCTTCATTGACCGGGTTGCCGTTTATCCATTCCTCAGTAGACACGCAAGGCTGCGGGACTTCAGCGTAATACCTTACCGTTTCTCGATAATGTTGGCATCGATGGACTGTGTTGGCCGACCATAGACCCTATCAAGGGCCGCCGTTGCGGCAGCTATAGCGATGCGGTCACCCGATGATTCCAAAGCACCTGACCAGCACCGCCAGCGCTTCAGGGCCTTGCCTTGAAATGCGTCCTTCACTTCAGCAGGAAGTTTCGGACGACCGCCGGGGTTGCCGCTCTCGCCCTTCTTGAAACAACCCTTGCCTGTATAATTTGCCATTCCTGCTACTTTCCTGTTCTGAGGTTGACGACAGCTAGTCTCCACATGTAAACCTTCCAACTACTGCACTCTTAGGGGCTACTTTCTGCAGATAAAAGTTGGAATAAGGCGTAGAAATAATTGGCTTTTCTGCCGGCCTGTCACGCCGGAGGTCGCGGGTTCGAGCCCCGTCACTCGCGGCATGTCCCGGCGGTCGCGATGGTCGCGACAACGCGCCTTCCGCTGATAAGGATCGGCCCGCAAAGCCCTCCGCGAAAACCCATGTCCGCCAGCGTTCTCGCCGAAATTGGCCTGGTCCTCACGCTCATTCTGGCCAATGGCGCGCTCGCGCTCTCCGAGCTCTCGATCGTCTCCTCGCGACCGTCGCGCCTGAAAACGATGGTGGATCGCCAGGTTCCCGGCGCCGAGGCGGCTCTTCTGCTGGCCGCCGAGCCTGGCCGGTTCCTCTCTGCCGTACAGGTCGGCATCAGCCTGGTCGGCGTGCTGTCCGGCGCCATTTCGGGCGCGGTGCTAGGCGAACGGCTTGGGGCGGTCCTGGTCGTTGCCGGCATGACTGCCCGGATTGCTGAGCCCCTGGCCTTCGGCCTCGTCGTTGCCGTCATCACCTATGTCTCGCTGATCATCGGCGAGCTCGTGCCCAAGCAGATCGCGCTCCGCGATCCCGAGGCGATCGCCAGCCGGGTTGCGCCGGCGATGATGGTCCTCGCCCGGTTCGCCGGACCGGTGGTCACGCTGCTCGACCTGTCCGGCCGCACGGTCATGCGTCTCCTGGGCTTCGGCCAGCCGGCCGGCAACCAGGTCACCGAGGAGGAGATCAGAAGCCTGGTGGCGGAGGCCGAGAGCGCCGGCGTGCTCGAACCCGAAGAGCATCGCATGATCACCGGCGTGCTCCGGCTTGCCGACCGCTCCGTGGCCGCCGTGATGACGCCGCGTCATGAAACGGAGATGATCGACGTCGGCAAGCCGGACCGGGCAATCCGCAAGGGCTTGCGCGAATGCGTGCATTCGCGGGTGGTCGCCTATGATGGCAACCCCGAGGAGATCCTCGGCGTTCTCCAGGCCAAGGACGTGGCCGATGCGCTGCTGCGCCGCGAGCGCTTCAGTATGCACTCGCTCGTCAAGCAGGCGCCGGTCATCCCGGTCACCATGGACGCCCTCGACGTGGTCGACGTCCTCAAGAACTCCACCATCCACATCGCCCTCGTTCACGACGAATATGGCCATTTCCAGGGGGTCGTGACCTCGGCCGACATCCTTGAGACGATCGTCGGCGCATTCGAGACCGAGGAGGGCCCGGCGGAGCCGGCTGTTGTACGCCGGGCCGATGGCTCCTATCTCATATCCGGAACCATGCCTGCCGACGAGTTTTCCGAGCTGCTTGGCCTCGAGCTTCCCGAGCCGCGCAGCTTTTCGACAGTGGCGGGCCTGGTTCTGGAGCACCTCGGGCACATCCCCGGGACCGGCGAAGTCTTCGAGCTGCAGGGCTGGCAGCTCGAGGTCGTCGATCTCGACGGTCGACGGGTCGACAAGATCCTGGCCAAGAGGGTGCGGCCGATGCACCGAGCGGTGGGCGGTCGGCACTAGAGCATGATCATGCTCTTGCCTATTGCCTGGCCGTCGGCGGTGCGCTACGACCTCGCCGGAATCCCGGCAGTTTCATGGCAGTTGAGCAAGGAAGGCCGATGCCGCCGATGCATGATCTTCTCCGCGACTACCTGCCGCTCGTCATCTTCATGGCGATCGCCGCCGGACTGGCGATCGCGCTCATGGCGTCGGCGCTGCTCATCGCCGTCCGCAACCCTGACCCCGAGAAGCTGTCGGCCTATGAATGCGGCTTCAACCCGTTCGACGATGCCCGGATGAAATTCGACGTCCGCTTCTATCTCGTGTCGCTCCTCTTCATCATCTTCGATCTCGAAGTCGCCTTCCTGTTTCCCTGGGCGATCGCGCTCAAGCAGCTCGGCATTTTCGGCTTCTGGTCGATGATGGTGTTTCTCGGCGTGCTCACCATCGGCTTCATCTATGAATGGCGGAAGGGAGCGCTCGAATGGGATTGATCGCCGCCGAGCAGCCGATACTTGCTGCCGTCAACGCCGAGCTGGCCGACAAGGGCTTCCTCGTCACCGCTTCCGATGATCTCATCAACTGGGCGCGCACCGGCTCGTTGATGTGGATGACCTTCGGGCTTGCCTGCTGCGCCATCGAGATGATGCAGGCCTCGATGCCGCGCTGGGATCTCGAGCGCTTCGGCTTTGCCCCGCGCGGCTCGCCACGCCAGTCGGATGTGATGATCGTCGCCGGCACGCTGTGCAACAAGATGGCGCCGGCGCTGCGCAAGGTCTACGACCAGATGCCGGAGCCGCGCTATGTCATCTCCATGGGCTCCTGCGCCAATGGCGGGGGCTACTATCATTATTCCTACTCCGTGGTTCGCGGCTGCGACCGCATCGTCCCTGTCGACATCTATGTCCCGGGCTGCCCGCCGACGGCGGAAGCCCTGGTCTATGGCGTGATGCAGCTGCAGAAGAAGATCCGCCGGACCGGCACGATCGAGCGCTGAAAAGATGACCGAGCGACTGTCCGAGCTTGCCGACCATATCGCGCAAGGACTCCCCGACGCGAAGCTCGAGCCCTCGATCGCCTTTGGCGAGCTGACGGTTGCGTGCGAAGCGAGCCACTTGCCGGCGCTGCTGACCTTCTTGCGTGACGACCAGCAATGCCGCTTCGTGTGCCTCATCGACATCTGCGGCGTTGACCACCCCTCGCGCGATCGGCGCTTCGACATCGTCTACCATCTGCTGAGTCCGTATCGGAACCTGCGCATCCGGGTGAAGCTCAAGACCGCCGGCGAGACGCCGGTGCCAAGCGTGGTGTCGATCTTTCCGGCCGCCAACTGGTTCGAGCGCGAAGCCTTCGATCTCTATGGCGTGCTGTTCTCGGGCCACCCGGATCTGCGCCGCATCCTCACCGATTATGGCTTCTCCGGCCATCCGATGCGCAAGGACTTCCCGCTTACCGGCGAGGTCGAGGTGCGCTGGGACGAGGAGGCGAAGCGCGTCGTCTACGAGCCGGTCAAGCTCGTGCAGGAATATCGCCAGTTCGATGCGCTCTCGCCGTGGGAAGGAACCGATTATGTGCTGCCGGGGGATGAGAAGGCGAAATAGGCAATAGGCAGTAGGCAATAGGCAATAGGCAATAGGCAATAGGCAGTAGGCAGTTGGAGTGTGACTGTGCCCGGGGGCGGTGTCAGTTCCTATCGAGACTTGAAGGTTTGGCAAGAGGCAATGAGCTTGGCAGTGCAGGCATATGAAATAACAGCTGCATTCCCGCGCGAGGAGATCTTCGGGATGACGTCGCAGATCCGGCGCGCAGCCACCTCGGTTGCGACTAACATCGCCGAGGGCTACGGCCGCAACAGCAGCGGCTCCTATGTTCATTTCTTGAAGGTTTCCCAGGGGTCGCTTAAGGAACTCGAGACGCTCCTGCTGATCTGTGATCGCGTGTCGCTTGCCTCATCGAGGGAGATCGCGCGAATGCTCACATCGTGCGACGAGTTGGGCAGAATGCTGCGATCGCTCATTCGCTCAATCATGCGAGGTGGTGACAATGATTGAGCCTACTGCCTACTGCCTATTGCCTACTGCCTGTTTGTCGCTGCTGTTCGGGCGAAGGCATGGCTGAGTCGACTCTTCGCAACTTCACCATCAATTTCGGGCCGCAGCATCCCGCGGCCCATGGCGTGCTGCGCCTCGTGCTCGAGCTCGACGGCGAGGTGGTGACCCGCGTCGATCCTCATATCGGGCTGCTCCATCGCGGCACCGAGAAGCTGATCGAGCACAAGACCTATCTCCAGGCCATTCCCTATTTCGACCGTCTCGACTATGTCGCGCCGATGAACCAGGAGCATGGCTTCGCCCTGGCTGTCGAGCGCCTGCTCGGCCTCGAAGTGCCGCGCCGCGGCCAGCTCATCCGCGTGCTCTATTGCGAGATCGGGCGGCTGCTCTCGCATCTTCTGAACGTCACCACGCAGGCGCTCGACGTCGGCGCCCTGACTCCGCCTCTCTGGGGCTTCGAGGAGCGCGAGAAGCTGATGGGCTTCTACGAGCGGGCCTCCGGCTCGCGCTTGCATGCCGCCTATTTCCGCCCCGGCGGCGTCCATCAGGACCTGCCGCCGGACCTCATCGACGACATCTGGGGCTTCTGCCAGCACCATCCCAAGGTGCTCGACGACATCGAGGGGCTGCTCACCGACAACCGCATCTTCAAGCAGCGCAATGTCGACATCGGCGTCATCGCGCTCGCCGATGCCTTCGCCTGGGGCTTCTCGGGCGTCATGGTGCGCGGCTCCGGCGCCGCCTGGGACCTCCGCAAGGCGCAGCCCTATGAATGCTATGACGAGTTCGATTTCGACATACCCGTCGGCAAGAACGGCGACTGCTACGACCGCTATCTGATCCGCATGGAGGAGATGCGCCAGTCGGTCAGGATCATGGTGCAGAGCCTGGAGCGGCTCGCGTCGACGGCGGGGCAGGGGCCCGTCTCGGCCGATGACCACAAGGTGGTGCCGCCGCGGCGCGAGGAGATGAAGCGCTCGATGGAGGCGCTGATCCATCACTTCAAGCTTTATACCGAGGGCTACCGCGTGCCGGAGGGCGAAGTCTATGCCGCGGTCGAGGCGCCCAAGGGTGAATTTGGCGTCTATCTGGTGTCCGACGGCACCAACAAGCCTTATCGCTGCAAGATCCGCGCCCCGAGCTTCCCGCATCTCCAAGCCATGGACTTCCTGTGCCGCGGCCACATGCTGGCCGACGTCTCGGCGGTGCTCGGTTCCCTCGACATCGTATTCGGAGAGATCGACCGATGAGCGTGCGCCGTCTCGATCCCGTCCAGCCGGCGAGCTTCGCCTTCACGCAGGAGAACCTGCGCTGGGCCGAGGAGATCATGAGCCACTATCCGCCCGGCAAGCAGGCCTCGGCGGTGCTGCTTCTGCTGTGGCGCGCCCAGGAGCAGGAAGGCTGGCTCAGCCGCCCGGCCATCGAATATGTCGCGAAGCTCTTGGACATGGCCTATATCCGCGCCTATGAGGTCGCGACCTTCTACACCATGTTCCAGCTGTCGCCGGTCGGCCGGCGTGCCCATCTCCAGGTGTGCGGAACCACTCCCTGCATGCTGCGTGGCGCCGAGGAGCTGATTGCCGTCTGCCGGCGCCGCATTGCCGCCGATCCCCATCAGCTGTCGCCCGACGGCGATTTTTCCTGGGAGGAGGCGGAGTGCCTCGGGGCCTGTGTCAATGCGCCCATGGTGCAGATCGGGCGCGATACCTACGAGGACCTCGATCCGGAGCGCCTCGAGCAGATCATCGACATGATCGCCCGCGGCGAGCGCCCGTCGCCCGGGCCGCAGAACGGGCGCCAGTTCTCGGCCCCGGAAGGCGGCCCGACAACGCTGCTGAAGACGCCGGAGACGCCCTAGATGCTCGACGACAAGGACCGGATCTTCACCAATCTCTACGGTCTCCAGGACTGGCGTCTGAAGGCCGCCATGCGGCGCGGCGCCTGGGACGGCACGGCGGCGCTGATCGCCCTGGGCCGGCCGGCGCTGATTGACCAGGTCAAGGCGAGCGGGCTGCGCGGCCGCGGCGGCGCCGGGTTCCCCACCGGCCTCAAATGGAGCTTCATGCCGAAGGAGATCGGCGAACGGCCGCATTATCTCGTCGTCAATGCCGACGAATCCGAGCCCGGCACCTGCAAGGACCGCGAGATCATGCGCCACGATCCGCATCTGCTGGTCGAGGGCTGTCTCGTCGCCGGCGCTGCCATGGGCTGCCATGTCGGCTACATCTATATCCGCGGCGAGTTCATCCGCGAGCGCGAGGTCCTCGAGGCGGCGATCGCCGAGGCCCGCGATGCCCGCCTGATCGGCCGCAACAACGTCAATGGCTGGGACTTCGACCTCTACGTCCACCACGGCGCCGGGGCCTATATCTGCGGCGAGGAGACGGCAATGCTCGAGAGCCTCGAAGGCAAGAAGGGCGAGCCCAGGATGAAGCCGCCCTTTCCCGCCAATGTCGGCCTCTATGGCGCGCCCACCACCATCAACAATGTCGAATCGATCGCCGTCGTGCCGACCATTCTCCGGCGCGGACCGGCCTGGTTCGCCGGCATCGGCCGGCCAAACAACGTCGGCACGAAGCTGTTCTGCATTTCCGGCCATGTCAACCGGCCCTGCACGGTCGAGGAGGCGATGGGCATCACCTTCCGCGAGCTCGTCGAGACCCATTGCGGTGGGGTGCGCGGCGGCCTCGACAACCTGCTCGCGGTCATTCCCGGGGGATCCTCGGTTCCCTGCGTTCCCGCTCACGAGATCATCGACTGCCCGCTCGATTTCGACTCGCTGCGCAACCTCAAATCCGGCCTTGGCACCGCCGCGGTGATCGTCATGGACAAATCCACCGACATCATCCGCGCGATCGCCAGGCTTGCCCGCTTCTACCAGCATGAATCCTGTGGTCAGTGCACCCCCTGCCGCGAGGGCACCGGCTGGATGTGGCGGGTGCTGACCCGGATGGCGGATGGTCGCGCCGAGAAGCGCGAGATCGACATGCTGCTCGACGTGTCCTATCAGATCGAGGGCCACACGATCTGCGCCCTCGGGGATGCCGCCGCCTGGCCGGTGCAGGGCCTGATCCGGCATTTCCGGCATGTGATCGAAGAGCGGATCGACCGCTACAGCGCCAATGCCGCTCGGCACGGTGCGATGGCGGCCAAAGCCGCCGAATGAAAAGGAGGCGTTGCCGAAGCCAACCGTGGAGACATCGACATGACCCTGGGTTTCGAAAGCCCGCTCAATCTCATCTTCGCCCGCCTCTTCGCCCAAACGGGAACCGCCGCCGCGGCCTGGTCCGGCATGTGGTACGGCCTGGCCATCGGCGCCGTGGATGCGGCGACCCGCAGCACTGCCCGGCCGGCCGCGCCGCCGCCCGAGGCCGATGAGGCCGCCGCCGTGCCGCCGGTTGCGCTCGTCCGCTCCGCCAGGCCGGCGGCCCGCAGGGGCGCGACGTCGCGGCGATGAATGGAGCAGGGACCGGTGCTGGATTGGCTGAAGCGAAGATTGCGGGGCGAGGCGCGTGCGGCAGAGCCGGAAGCACGCGGCCGGCGCGCCGCGCTCGACGACTATTGCCGCTTCATCGCCGGCCGCCCGTCGCTGCTGGCCGAGGAGAAGGAGCTGCCGCATCCCAAGCCTCTTCTCGTCGAGACGCTGCGCGAGGAAGTCGGGGCGGCGCTCGGCCGGCGCGACTTCAAACGCTATGACCGGCTCAAGGAAGCTTGGATCATGCTGTGCAATTTCCAGGATGCGGACGGCTGCCGGGCCCGCGGCCAGGCGCCGGAAACGGTGATGATCAGCGAGGTCCGCCTGCTCCTCACCGAGCTTGACGACATGGCCGCCGGGCTCGGCCCGCCCAAGCCGCAAGGATAGCGAGAACCATGCCGAAGCTGCTCATCGACGGGATCGAGACCGAGGCCGAGAACGGCCTGACGCTGCTCCAGGCTTGCGAGCTGGCCGGCGCCGAGATCCCGCGCTTCTGCTATCATGAGCGCCTGTCGATCGCCGGCAACTGTCGCATGTGCCTCGTCGAGGTCAAGGGCATGCCCAAGCCCCAGGCCTCCTGCGCGCTTTCTGTCAACGATCTGAGGCCCGGCCCCAATGGCGAGCTGCCCGAGGTCTCCACGCGCTCGAGGATGGTGAAGAAGGCCCGCGAGGGGGTGATGGAGTTCCTCCTCATCAACCATCCGCTCGACTGTCCGATCTGCGACCAGGGCGGCGAGTGCGACCTGCAGGACCAGGCCATGGCCTATGGCATCGATCGCAACCGGTTCGCCGAGAACAAGCGGGCGGTCGAGGACAAATATATCGGGCCGCTGGTCAAGACCTCGATGAACCGCTGCATCCATTGCACGCGCTGTGTCCGCTTCACCGCCGAGGTTGCGGGAATCGAGGAGCTCGGCGCCATCGGCCGCGGCGAGGACATGGAGATCACCACCTATCTCGAACGCGCCATGACCTCCGAACTCCAGGGCAACATCATCGACCTGTGTCCGGTCGGCGCGCTCACCTCGCGGCCCTACGAGTTCCGCGGCCGCCCCTGGGAGCTGCGCAAGATCGAATCGATCGACGTCATGGACGCTGTCGGGTCGAACATCCGCATCGATGCCCGCGGCCGCGAAGTCATGCGGATCCTCCCCCGCACCCATGAGGACGTCAACGAGGAATGGATTTCCGACAAGACCCGTTTCGTGTGGGACGGCCTCAAGGCGCAGCGCCTCGACCGGCCCTATATCCGCGAGGCGGGTCGATTGCGCCCGGCCAGCTGGTCGCAGGCGCTGGGGCTTGCTGCCGAGCGCATCAAGGGTACTGATCCGGCGCGGCTGGCGGCGCTGATCGGCGATCTCGCCGCTCTCGAGGAGGTGTTCGCGCTCAAGCTGCTGCTGGAGCGGCTCGGCGTGCCGCACATCGACTGTCGTGAGCCCCATTCGCCGCTCGGCAGTCTCGGCGGTCGCGCCGGCTATTTGTTCAACGCCACCATCGCCGGCATCGACCGGGCGGACGCCATCCTGATCGTCGGCGCCAATCCGCGGCGCGAGGCGACCGTGCTCAACGCCCGCATTCGTCGTGCCTTCCGAGCCCGCGGCGTGCCGATCGGGGTCATCGGGGAGGGAGCCGACCTCACCTACCCCTATGCTCATCTCGGGCATGGCGCCGACACCCTGGCCGAGCTCGAGGCCGGCCGTCTGCCCTTCATCGAGCTGCTCCGCAAAGCCGAACGCCCGCTCATGATCATCGGCCCCGGCGCCTATGCGCAGCCCCATGGCGGGGCGGTGCTGGGCGCCGCCGCCCGCCTCGCTCGCGATGTCGGCGTGGTCAAGGACGGCTGGAACGGCTTTTCCGTGCTCCACATCGCCGCCGGCCGGGTCGGCGCGCTCGAGCTCTGCGCCTTGCCCCAGAATGGCGGTCGCGACACCGCCGGCATTCTCGACGGCGCCCGTGCCGGCGACATCGAGCTCGTCTACCTGCTCGGCGCCGACGAGATCGACATGGCGGCTCTCGGCAAGGCCTTTGTCATTTATCAGGGCACCCATGGCGATGCCGGTGCGCATCGCGCCGACATCATCTTGCCCGGCGCCGCCTACAGCGAGAAATCGTCGACCTTCCTCAACACCGAAGGGCGGCCGCAGCTGACCCGTCGCGCCCTGTTCCCGCCGGGCGAAGCGCGCGACGACTGGGCAATCCTGCGCGCCCTGTCGGAACGGCTCGGCTTGACCTTGCCCTTCGACACGCTCGATGCGCTCCGCTCGATGCTCTATGACCGGCTGCCGCATCTGGCGTTGCTCGACGAGATCACGCCGGCCGATCCCGCAACGCTGGCCGAGCTTGCGGCCGCCGGCGGGGCCCTGCGCCATGGCGCCTTTCGCAGCCCGATCAAGGACTATTATTTCACCAATCCGATCGCACGAGCTTCGAAGATCATGGCCGAGTGCTCGAAGCTGCGCCGCGAGCGCCGGCTGGAAGCGGCGGAGTAGGGCGATGATGAAGAGGGTAATGGAAGAAAAACCCCTCCACCCAGCCTCGCTTCGCTCGGCTGCCCTCCCCGCCGGGGGGAGGGTAGAATTGATCAGCTCCCCTCCCCCGGGTCGGGGGTTGGGGGGAGTGCGTCCCCATGACTGAGCTCCTCACCACGCTGGCTTTCATCGTCATCCAATCGGTGGCGCTGCTCGTCTCGGTCCTCATCATCGTCGCCTATCTGATCTATGCCGACCGCAAGATCTGGGCGGCGGTGCAGATGCGGCGCGGTCCCAATGTGGTCGGGCCCTTCGGCCTGTTCCAATCCTTCGCCGACCTCCTGAAATTCGTCTTCAAGGAGGTCATCATCCCGGATGGCGCCAACAAGGGCGTCTTCGTCATCGCCCCGCTCGTGACCGCCACCCTGGCGCTTGCCGCCTGGGCGGTGATCCCGGTAAATCAGGGGTGGGCGGTGGCCGACATCAATGTCGGGGTCCTCTACCTCTTCGCCATCTCCTCGCTCGGCGTCTATGGCGTGATCATGGGCGGCTGGGCGTCGAACTCCAAATACCCGTTCCTGGCCGCCTTGCGCTCGGCGGCCCAGATGGTGTCCTACGAGGTCTCGATCGGCTTCGTCATCATCACCGTGCTGCTGCTTGCCGGTTCGCTCAATCTGCAGGACATCGTGCTGGCGCAGCGCACCGGGCTCGGCACCTGGCTCGGCCTTCCCGGCTCCTTTCTCGACTGGTACTGGCTGCCGCTGTTGCCGATGTGCGTGGTGTTTTTCGTCTCCGCACTTGCCGAGACCAACCGGCCGCCCTTCGATCTTGTCGAGGCCGAAAGCGAGCTCGTCGCCGGTTTCATGGTCGAATATTCCTCGACCCCCTACATGCTGTTCATGCTCGGCGAGTATGTGGCGATCGCCACCATGTGCGCCATGACCACGCTCCTGTTCCTCGGCGGTTGGCTCCCCCCGGTCGACGTCCCGCCGTTCAACTGGATCCCGGGCCTGGTGTGGTTCCTGGCCAAGCTCTGCTTCGTGTTTTTCATGTTTGCCATGGTCAAGGCGTTCGTTCCGCGCTACCGCTATGATCAGCTGATGCGGCTGGGCTGGAAGGTGTTTCTGCCGCTGTCGCTGTTCTGGGTGGTGCTCACGGCTGGCGTGCTGGTGAGCTTCGGACGGGCGCCGTGAGGAGATCGGTCCATGAGCGATGTGACGCTCCGGCTGCTCGGGGCCTTTCTCATGCTGATCGTCGGCTTCGCGCTCTACGTGCTGACCGACCGCGTCGCCTATCGGCCGCTCCGCCGCCGCTACGAGCGCCTGAAGGCGATGGGCCGCCGCGGCCTCGAACCCAATATGGTGATGGCCTTCATGCGCATCGGCCTCTTCATCGGCCTGCCGGCGCTCGGGCTGTTGCTCGGCCCGCCGCTGCTGCGTTCCTGGTTCGCCTGAACGGAAGGAGCATCGCATGAGGCTCGCCCGCTCTGCTCGCACCGTGTTCCTGACCGAGTTCATCTCGGCCTTTCTCCTGTCGCTGCGCTACATGTTCGCCCCCAAGGCCACGGTCGACTATCCCTTCGAGAAGGGAGCCCTGTCGCCCCGCTTCCGCGGCGAGCATGCGCTGCGCCGCTACCCGAATGGCGAGGAGCGCTGCATCGCCTGCAAGCTGTGCGAGGCGATCTGCCCGGCCCAGGCCATCACCATCGAGGCGGGGCCGCGCCGCAATGACGGCACCCGCCGCGCCACCCGCTACGACATCGACATGGTGAAATGCATCTATTGCGGCTTCTGCCAGGAAGCCTGCCCCGTCGACGCCATCGTCGAGGGACCGAATTACGAATTCGCGACCGAGACGCGCGAGGAGCTGCTCTACGACAAGGCAAAGCTTCTCGACAACGGCGATCGCTGGGAACGCGAGCTTGCCCGCAACATCGCGCTCGACGCGCCCTATCGCTGACCGAGACCCCCATGGCAGCAGCGTTCTTCTTCTATCTCTTCTCGGGCATTGCCATCGCCTCGGCGGTGATGGTGATCGCTGCCCGCAACCCGGTCCATTCGGTCCTGTTCCTGATCCTCGCCTTCTTCAACGGCGCCGGGCTGTTCTTGCTGCTCGGCGCCGAGTTCCTGGCGATGATCCTGGTCATCGTCTATGTCGGGGCGGTCGCGGTGCTGTTCCTGTTTGTGGTCATGATGCTCGATGTCGATTTCGTCGAGCTCAGGCAGGGCATGCTCAACTACCTGCCGGTCGGCGCCACCATCGGGCTCATCCTCCTCGGCGAGCTCGGCCTCGTGGTCGGCACCTGGACGCTGTCGCCGGGGCTGCTCAAGGCGGTGACGGCGCCGCTGCCCGCCTTGGGGACGGTGTCCAACACCGAGGCGATCGGGCTCCTGCTTTACACCCGCTATCTGTTCTACTTCCAGAGCGCCGGCCTCATCCTTCTCGTCGCCATGGTCGGCGCGATCGTGCTGACGCTTCGCCACAAGGCCGGGGTGAAACGCCAGAGCGTCCCGAGCCAGGTGGCCCGCGATCCGGCGAGCGCCATCGAAATTCGCCATGTCACGCCCGGTCAGGGGATCTGAGAAAGATGACGATCGCGCTTGGTCATTACCTCACCGTCGCCGCCATCCTGTTCACGATCGGCATTTTCGGCATATTCCTCAACCGCAAGAACGTCATCGTCATCCTGATGTCGGTCGAGCTGATGCTGCTGGCCGTCAACATCAACTTTGTCGCCTTTTCGGCATTCCTCGGTGATCTCGTCGGGCAGCTGTTTGCGCTTCTGGTCCTGACGGTCGCCGCCGCCGAGGCGGCGATCGGCCTCGCCATCCTCGTCACCTATCACCGCAACCGTGGCACCATCGCGGTCGAGGACATCAATCTGATGAAAGGCTGACCTTCGCGCATGAACAGCGTCTTCGTCCTCATCGTCTTCCTGCCGCTGCTCGGGTCGCTCGTCGCCGGGCTGTTCTGCACCGCGGCGTTCCGGCGCATCAGCATCGACGGCACGCCGGATGACCATGCGGCGAGCGGCGGTCATCAACCGCCGGCCAGCGATGGCCCGGGCCACGACGCCGACGACCACGGCCATCCCGACAGCTCGACATTCCCGCAATATCTCACCTCCGGGCTGCTCGTCGTGTCGGCGCTCCTCTCCTGGTACGCCTTCTTCGATGTCGCCTATGGCGAGCACACCTACAAGGTCGAGCTCATGCGCTGGGTCCACTCCGGCGGCCTTGCGGCGGACTGGACGCTCAGGGTCGACACCCTGACGGCGGTGATGCTGGTCGTCGTCACCACCGTCTCCTCGCTCGTCCATGTCTATTCCATCGGCTATATGAGCCACGACCAGCATCAGGCGCGGTTCTTCAGCTATCTGTCGCTCTTCACCTTCGCCATGCTGATGCTGGTCACCGCCGACAATCTGCTCCAGCTGTTCTTCGGCTGGGAGGGCGTCGGTCTTGCTTCGTATCTGCTGATCGGCTTCTGGTACGACCGGCCGTCCGCCAACGCGGCCGCGATCAAGGCCTTCATCGTCAACCGGGTGGGCGACTTCGGCTTCGCGCTCGGCATCTTCGCCACCTACAAGCTGTTCGGCTCGATCGAGCTCGACACGCTGTTTTCCGCCGCACCCGAGCAGGTGGGCAAGACCCTCTACTTCCTCGGCGGCAACCACGATGCGATGACCGTCATCTGCCTCCTCCTGTTCATGGGGGCGATGGGCAAATCGGCCCAGTTCCTGCTGCACACCTGGCTCCCCGACGCCATGGAAGGACCGACGCCGGTGTCGGCGCTGATCCATGCCGCGACCATGGTCACCGCCGGCGTCTTCCTGGTGGCGCGCATGTCGCCGTTCTTCGAGCTCGCCCCCGATGCCCGCATCATGGTGCTGCTGGTCGGCTCGGTGACCGCCTTCTTCGCCGGGACCGTCGGCCTGGTGCAGAACGATATCAAGCGCGTCATCGCCTATTCCACCTGCTCGCAGCTCGGCTACATGTTCGCCGCCCTCGGCGTCGGCGCCTACGGCATCGGCATGTTCCACCTGTTCACCCACGCCTTCTTCAAGGCGCTGCTGTTCCTCGCCTCCGGCTCGGTTATCCATGCGCTCGATGGAGAGCAGGACATGCGCCGCATGGGCGGCCTCTATCCCAAGCTCAAGATCACCTGGGCGTTGATGCTGGTCGGCACGCTTGCCCTGTGCGGTTTCCCGCTCACCGCCGGCTTTTATTCCAAGGATGCGATCATCGAGGCGGTATCGGCGGCGCAAGGCCATGTCGCGCTCGCCAGCCTCTGCCTGATGCTGCTGATCGTCTCCGCCTTCTTCACCGCCTTTTATTCCTGGCGGCTGATGTTCATGACCTTCCACGGCGCGCCGCGCGCCAATCCCGAGGTGATGAGCCACGCCCATGAGAGCCCGCCGATCATGCTGGTGCCGCTCTATCTCCTCGCTGCCGGTGCGCTGTTCGCCGGCATCCTGTTCGCCGGCTCCTTCATTGGCGAGGAGGAGGGGCTGTTCTGGGGAACCTCCCTCTATCGCAGCGCCGACAACAACGTGCTGGCCGACATGCACCATGCCGGGGTTTTGGTCGGCGTCGCCCCGCTTTTCATGCTGGTCGCCGGCTTTGCTCTCGCCTGGCTGTTCTACATCCGCGATCCGGCGATTCCCGTCCGGCTCGCCGAGCGCCACGAGCCGCTTTACCGCTTCCTCCTCAACAAGTGGTATTTCGACGAGATCTATGATGCGCTGATCGTCCGGCCGACGCTGTGGCTCGGCCGCGCACTGTGGAAGTATGGTGACGGACGGCTGATCGACGGTCTCGGTCCGGACGGCGTGTCGGCCCGGGTGATCGACGTCACTCAGCAGGTGATCCGGCTGCAGACCGGCTATCTCTACCACTATGCCTTCGCCATGTTGATCGGGGTCGCTGCCCTCGTCACCTACTATTCCTTCGCGGGGGTGCGCTGATGTCCACCTGGCCGATCCTCACCGCCATCACCTTCCTGCCGCTCATCGGCGCGCTGTTCATCCTCGTGGTGCGCGGCGACGACCAGGTGGCGGTGCGCAACATGCGCTGGACGGCCCTGTTCGCCACCCTCATCACCTTCCTGCTCAGCCTGATCCTGTGGGCCGACTTCGATCCCTCGAGCAAGAGCTTCCAGTTCGTCGAGCTCTATCCCTGGCTCGGCGGCGCCATGACCTACCACATGGGGGTGGACGGCATATCGCTCCCCTTCGTGCTGCTGACCGCCTTCCTGATGCCCATCGCCATCCTGGCGAGCTTCAAGGTCGATCGGCGGGTCAAGGAATATATGATCGCCTTCCTGGTGCTCGAGACGCTGATGATCGGCGTGTTCTGTGCCCTCGACCTCGGCCTGTTCTACCTGTTCTTCGAAGGCGGCCTCATACCGATGTTCCTGATCATCGGCATCTGGGGGGGCCCGCGCCGGGTCTATGCCAGCTTCAAGTTCTTTCTCTACACCCTGCTTGGCTCGGTGCTGATGCTGCTCGCCATCATGGCCATGTTCTGGCAGGCCGGCACGAGCGACATCGCCGCCATTCTGGCGCATCCGAGCTTCCCGCCCGAGATGCAGACCTGGCTGTGGCTCGCCTTCTTCGCTTCCTTCGCCGTCAAGCTGCCCATGTGGCCGGTTCACACCTGGCTGCCCGACGCCCATGTCGAGGCGCCGACTGCCGGCTCGGTGATCCTGGCTGCCATCCTCCTGAAGATGGGCGGCTATGGCTTCCTGCGCTTCTCGCTGCCGATGTTCCCATTGGCGAGCGCCGACCTCGCGCCGCTGATCTACGCGCTATCGATCGTCGCGATCATCTATACCTCGCTCGTCGCCCTGATGCAGGAGGACATGAAGAAGCTCATCGCCTATTCATCGGTGGCGCACATGGGCTTCGTCACGATGGGCATCTTCGCGATGACGGCGCAGGGTGTGCAGGGCGGCATTTTTCAAATGCTCTCGCATGGCATCGTCTCGGGCGCGCTCTTCCTCTGCGTCGGCGTCGTTTACGACCGCATGCACACGCGCGAGATCGCGGCCTATGGCGGCCTCGTCAACCGCATGCCGCTCTATGCCTTCGTCTTCATGCTGTTCACGATGGCGAATGTCGGCCTGCCGGGCACGTCTGGCTTCGTCGGCGAATTCCTCTCGCTGATCGGAACGTTCAAGGCGAACACGACGGTCGCCTTCTTCGCCACCTTCGGCGTGATCCTCTCGGCCGGCTACGCGCTCTTCCTCTACCGCCGGGTGATTTTCGGGGCGCTGACCAAGGATTCGCTCAAGGGCATCCTCGATCTCGACGCCCGTGAAATCGCGATCCTCGTGCCGCTGGTGATCCTCACCATCTTCTTCGGCTTCTACCCGGCCCCGATCCTCGATGCGACCGCCGCGTCGGTGACCCTCCTTACGGACAATTTCAGCAAGGCCATCAGCAGCACCGCTGCGCTGGTCGCTGCGGCGAACTAGGAGACGCAATGACTTCCGACCTCCTGAGCTTTGCCGCT
>DATAOT010000049.1:0-8308 GCA_036265615.1 Aestuariivirgaceae bacterium | reverse complement strand
TTTGCCAGCCTCGGCACCGCACCCGTGCCGCTGGACCAGGCCCAGCCGGCGGCGCTTGAAGCCAAGCTGAAGGGCGAGATCGACCGCTGGCGTCCGGTGATCCAGGCCGCCGGACAATATGCCGATTGAGCGAGCGGGCAGCCGCCCTCGGGGCGGCCCCCTTTGCGGGAGCGCGCGTGAAGCAGATCAACCATCGTGACCTGTTGCTCGGCGCCATATTCGCGCTGATCGGAGCGGGCTTCGTGATCGCCTCCCGCAGCCTCGACCTTGGAACGGCGCAACGGATGGGACCCGGACTCTTTCCGCTGCTCCTTGCATCGGTGCTGATGCTGCTCGGCATCGCCATCGCGGCGCAGTCTTTCTTCACGGTCGAGCAGCCGGTCGGCCAGGTGCCCTGGCGCGGCCTCGTTCTGATTCTCGCCGCCCCGGTGCTGTTCGGCATCACCGTGCGCGGTCTCGGGCTGGTCGGCGCGGTGGCGCTGGCGGTCGCAACCTCGACCTTCGCCAGTCGCCGCGCCGGGCTGATGCTGGGCGGTCTGCTGACGGTCGGACTCACCATTTTCTGCGTGCTGGTGTTCAGCTACGGGCTCGGGCTGCCGATTCCGCTGCGCGGCCCCTGGCTGTGGTTCTGAGGCGCGATCATGGAGCTGCTCGGCAATCTCGCGCTCGGGTTCTCGACGGCCCTGCTGCCGGTCAATCTCTTCTATTGCTTTGTCGGCGTGCTGCTCGGGACCTTGATCGGGGTGCTGCCGGGGATCGGCCCCACCGCGACGATCGCCATGCTACTGCCGATCACATTCGCCTTCTCGCCCGCGACCGCGCTCATCATGCTCGCCGGAATCTACTATGGCGCGCAATATGGCGGCTCGACGACGGCGATCCTGATCAACCTGCCGGGCGAGTCCTCATCAGCCGTCACCGCCATCGACGGCTACCAAATGGCTCGGCAGGGCCGCGCCGGCCCAGCCCTTGCCACGGCGGCCATCGCATCCTTCTTCGCCGGGACCGTCTCAACGGTGATCCTGGCGTTGTTTGCACCACCGCTGTCGCGAATGGCGCTCAAATTCGGCGCTGCGGAATATTTCTCGCTGATGGTGCTTGGGCTCGTCTGCTCGGTGGCGCTCGCCCATGGCTCGATCCTCAAGGCATTGGCCATGATCGTGCTGGGGCTGTTGCTCGGTCTCGTCGGAACCGACATCTACACGGGGACCCCGCGCTTCACCATGGATCTGCCGGAACTGGCGGATGGGCTGAGCTTCGTTGCGGTCGCCGTCGGGGTGTTCGGTCTGGCCGAGATCCTGCGCAATCTCGAAAACGAGCGTGACCGAGCCGTGGCGGTAAAACGGGTGACCGGTCTCATGCCGACCATGGCCGACCTGCGCGCGGCAGCGGCGCCGATCCTCAGAGGCACGATGGTCGGAGCGATCCTCGGCATTCTGCCGGGCGGCGGCGCAATCCTCGCTTCATTTGCCTCCTACACCGTGGAAAAGCGTCTGTCGCGCACGCCGGAGCGGTTCGGCAAGGGAGCGATCGAGGGCGTTGCTGCACCGGAAGCGGCCAACAATGCCGGAGCTCAAACCTCATTCATTCCCATGTTGACCCTCGGCATCCCGGCCAACCCGGTCATGGCACTGATGATCGGCGCACTGATCATCCAGGGAATCACTCCCGGACCGAAGGTCGCGATCGATCAGCCGGCACTGTTCTGGGGCGTCATCACCTCGATGTGGGTGGGCAATCTGATGCTCGTGCTCCTCAACCTGCCGCTTGTCGGCATCTGGGTATGGATGCTGAGCATTCCCTATTATGTGCTGTTCCCCGCCATCATCGCGTTCTCCGCGATCGGCGTCTACAGCGTGAACAGCAACAGCTTCGACCTCTATACCGTCGCCGGGTTCGGCTTTCTCGGCTATGTGCTCGTTAAGCTCGGCAGCGAGCCGGCGCCGCTGCTTCTCGGCTTCGTGCTCGGGCCGCTGCTCGAAGAGCATCTGAGGCGCGCCATGATCATTTCGCACGGCAATTGGCTCGTATTCGTGCAGCGGCCGCTGTCGGCGGCCCTGCTGTTCATTGCGGTCCTGGTGCTGGCCGTCACCTTGCTGCCTGCCGTTTCGCGCAAGCGCGAGCAGGTGTTCGTCGAGGAAGACTAGGCAGTGGGCAATAGGCAATAGGCAATAGGCAATAGGCAGCTAGCGGCACTCTTCCCTACTGCCTACTGCCTTCCCCTACTCTGTCGGTTCCTCAGGCGGTGGGCGGCGCGGCAGATAGCCGGAGGGGTGAAGCGGACCGGCGCGCCGTCGGTACAGCATGTTCATCGCCTCGATGAAGATCGAGAAGAGCATGGCGGAATAGATGTAACCCTTGGGCACGTGGAAGCCGACGCTGTCGGCCATCAGCGCCATCCCGATCATGATCAGGAAGCCGAGCGCCAGAATCTTCACCGTCGGGTGATTGTCGACGAATTTGGCCACTGGTCCCGAAGCGACCATCAGGACGATCATCGCCAGGACGACGGCAGTGATCATGATCCAGATCTCATTGGCCATGCCGACGGCGGTGATCACGGAATCGATGGAAAAGACGATGTCGATGAGCGCGATCTGGGTGATCACTGCTGCGAAGCGCGAATAGGATTTTGCCGTGACCTCGCTGCTGCCGCCTTCGAGACTTTCATGCATCTCGTCGGTGGCCTTGTAGATCAGGAACAGGCCGCCGATCCCGAGGATCAGGTCACGTCCCGAGAAGCCACGATCGAACACGAAAAGGATCGGATCGTTCAGGCCGATGATCCAGCTGATGAAGGCAAGCAGCAGCACGCGCGGCACGATCGCCAGCGTCATGCCGATATAGCGTGCCTGGGCCCGGCGCTCCGGCGGGAGCCTGGCAACCAGCACGGCGATGACGACGATGTTGTCGACGCTGAGCACGATCTCGAGCAGGGTCAGCGTCAGCAGGCTTGCCCAGGTCTGCGGATCGGAAAGCATTCAGCGCGATGTTTCGAGTGCTGGCGTCAAGCACGCCACGGGCGGACGACGGCGGTGCTGACCTCTCGTCCGCCCAATGGCTGGCAATGGCTCACCAGGAGCTCAGAGATCAGATGGCTTCCTTGAGTTCCTTGGCGGCGCGAAATGCGACCTTTTTCGAGGCCTTGATCTTGATCTGCTCGCCGGTCGCGGGATTGCGCCCGAGGCGGGCGGGGCGCTTGCGGACCTGCAACATGCCAAGTCCGTTGACGCGTACCTTGTTGCCCTTTTTCAGATGCTTCACTGTCGTCGTGATGAAGTCACTGAAAATCGCCGCCAGCTGCTTTCTCGGCATTTCGTGGCTTTCGGCCAGCTCGGCGACAATTTTCGATAGAGGCACCGTCGCGATTGTCGGCTTGGCTTTTTCCGCCATGAGTTTCTCCTTCGTTGTGAGTGATGATCACCGGTGAGCCGATGAGCGAGTATCACATCGAACCGAGGTTTGGAAACCGGTTTTTCCAAGAAACATGCGTGGAAACGCGCTTTTTACCGGCCCGGTGCTAGCCGGCACCGCCCGACTTGGCGCTGCTCCCGTCGCTGGCGGCAGGCGCCGGCATGGTGCAGACGGGCGGCATGTCGCCCGAGCCGAACCACAGCTCGAAGGTGTTCGGCCGCACCCTCTTGGCGCCGTCCCAGCTTGCCGAAAGATCGACCAGCTTGACCGGGAACCCGACGCTCTGGAACAAATCGCGAAGCATGGCGCCGCGGGCCAGATCGCCATCCCGGAGGACGCGGAACTCGGTGCTGGTACCGCCCCACTCGGCCTTGACCACCGATGGCACGGTGATCGTCGCCTTGTCGGCGTCCTTCAAGGCGTCGACGAGATTGCGCATGCAGGCACGCTGGTCGTCGCTCACGATATGAACGAAAATACGGCTCGGCAGCCGCCCCATCGCCTCGGCATAGACCTGCGCAACGCCGGGATTTGTGCGCGAAGCCTTGAGCAGGGCCGCCTCCATAAGCGGCAGCAGGTCCTGATCGGAAGAGTTGTTGGCGTAGTCGAGTTGAGCCGCAACAAATTCAACCGGAACCTTGTCATTCTTCAATAGATACTCGAACATCGCGACGCCGTACTTCCGTCGCTCGGCGTTGTTGTCGCTGACCAGGTCGATCATCGTCTTGAGGTCGTTGAGGTTCTGCTGCCAGCGCGTGTAGTACCAGCCCATGCCGGCAACCGTGAGCGGGATCATGATCGTCGCCGCAGCCTGGAACATGATCTCGCGCAGTCCGCGTAGCGTTTCGATGTTCATCCGATCCAGGCTCTCTCCCAAGACTTCGAGAAATCACCGCAAGGTGGCGGAACGGTGGCAGCACGCCCTTCCCTCCGTTCGCTCACGAAGGATATGTTCAGGGCGCACGCATGACCGAGCGAGGTAACCCCATCAACTCTCCACCGCCCTCACCCAGGCCCAGGGTCGTCATCGTGGGGGCCGGATTCGGCGGCCTCAACGCTGCTGTCCAGCTGCGCAAGGCGCCGGTCGAGGTGGTCGTGATCGACAGGCGCAACTACCATCTGTTCCAGCCCCTGCTCTATCAGGTGGCAACCGGCTTGCTGTCGCCGGCGCAGATTGCAACACCCATCCGGCACATCCTTTCGCGACAGAAGAACGCCTCCGTGCTGATGGAGCGCGTCATCGGCATCGATCGGGACCGGCGCGAGGTGGTCACCGACATGAGCCGGGTGCCATTCGATTATCTGATCATCGCGACCGGCGCACGCCATCACTATTTCGGGCATGAGTCCTGGGAAAGGATTGCGCCGGGCTTGAAGAAGATCGACGAGGCGACCGAGATCCGCGCCCGCATCCTCACGGCTTTCGAGCTTGCCGAAGCCGGCGACGATGACGAGCAGAGGCGACGACTTCTGACGTTTGCCGTAATCGGGGCCGGCCCGACCGGCGTCGAGATGGCGGGGGCGATTGCCGAGCTTGCCCGGCATGCGATGACCGGCGACTTCCGCCGGATCGACCCGGCAAGGGCCCGCATCCTTCTGATCGAGGCGGGCGATCGGGTGCTGACAAGCTTCCCGCCGGAGCTGTCGGAAAAAGCCATGCGCCAGCTCGAGCGTCTGGGAGTCGAGGTCATGCTGCGCAATGCCGTGACAGCGTGCGACGAGGACGGGCTCACCCTCTCCGGCGGCGAGCGCATCGCCTGCTCATCGATCGTGTGGGCGGCAGGGGTCATGGCTTCGCCGGCCGCGAAATGGCTCGGCGAGACGACCGACAGGGCAGGCCGCGTCCCGATCGGTCCCGATCTGGCGCTCATGGATGATCCGGCGATCTTCGTCATCGGCGATACCGCCGCGGTGACCGATGCCAAAGGCCAGGTGGTGCCCGGCGTTGCCCCTGCCGCCAAGCAGATGGGCCGTTATGTGGCGAAGGTGATCCGCAACCGGCTTGCGGGGCGCAGCACGCCGGCCTTCGTCTACCGCGACTGGGGCAATCTCGCGACGATCGGCCGGAAGGCGGCAGTGGCCGATTTCGGATATATCCGGCTCTCCGGCTTGCTGGCATGGCTGGCATGGAGCTTCGCCCATATCTGGTTCCTGATCGGCTTTCGTAACCGGCTGCTGGTGCTGGTCGATTGGGCCTGGGCTTATTTCACTTATGACCGCGGCGCCCGGCTGATCACCGGACGCTGAGCCTCTTCAAAGCTGCCAACAGGGCAAAATGCAGCAGCAACGAGCACCAACTTCGAATTGCCTCTACATGCCCGACGTGCTCTAACGACAGCCTCAGGATGAAAGATTACATTTTGGTACGAATTTGCAAAACCAAGCGACAAGTATATGCTCCCTTTGATATTTTCTTGAGATCCTGCCACAGAAGAAGAGGACTGATTGGATGGAGAATGGCCCAGATCTCTCGCGACTTACAGCGGAGATGTTTATCGCTTATGTCACAAATAACAAAGTTGAACCGACCGAAGTGGAGAACGTGGTTCGCGCCATCAGAACCGCGATCTCCGGAACGGCGGGCATGGGCGAGGCAGGCGACGGCGAGCAAGGCGTGGCAGCGGCGCGCTCGGAACCCGCCGTCCCGATCGAAGACTCGGTTCAGCCCGATTATGTGATCTGCCTCGAGGATGGTCGCCGCTTCAAGTCGCTGAAGCGCCATCTCAGCCTGCACGGTCTGACACCTCAGGATTACCGCGAGCGCTGGGGTTTGCCCGCTGATTATCCGATGGTTGCGCCGAAATACGCCAAGGCTCGGTCACGGCTCGCCAAGAAGATCGGTCTCGGCCGCAAGCGCTCCTCTTCGAGCTGAGCGGCGGCCCGCCCTTGCACCTGGCCAGCCTGACGCTTGCGGCGCCGTTCGAAGAAATCCGTATCGGCTACGTCGAACGGGGACCGGAAGGGGCGCAGCGCAGCGTCGTTTGCGTGCATGGCCTCACGCGCAATGCGCGCGACTTCGACGTCCTGAGCGAGGCCTTAGCCAATCGCGGCTTCAGGGTGATCGCGGTCGACGTGGTCGGCCGCGGCCGCAGCAGCTGGCTCGCCGATCCGCGGCAGTACGCAGTGCCCGTTTACGCTGCCCAGTTGAAGCTGTTCATCGAAGCCCTCGCGCTCGGTGCCGTCGACTGGGTCGGCACGTCAATGGGCGGTCTCATCGGCATGGTGCTTGCAGCCACCGAGCCGCAACTCATCGGCCGACTGGTGCTGAACGATATCGGACCGTTCGTTCCCATGGCAGCACTGCAGCAGATCCGGACCTATGTCGGAGCCAATCGGCAGTTTGCCGATGTCGACGCGGCCGAGACCTATCTGCGCTCGATCCATGCCGGCTTCGGTCCGTTGAGCGATTCGCAATGGCGCCAGCTCACCCTGAGCAGCGTGGTGGAACAGGAAGGCGGCGGCTTCCGGCTTCACTATGATCCGGCGGTCAGCGAAGCCTATACCAATCTTGCAGAGGCGGACCTCGATCTCTGGGCGCTGTGGGACCAGATACACTGTCCCGTCCTGCTGCTGCGCGGCGGGGCCAGCCCGCTGTTGACGCCGGCGGTTGCCGAGCGGATGTGCAGCAGCGGCCCGCGTGCGAGCCTTGTCACCTTTGACGGCGTCGGTCATGCGCCGGCCCTCATGACAGCAGACCAGGTGTCGGTGGTCGCGAGCTGGCTTTCGCAGAGCTCGCGCGGGGTGTCGGAGAGCGCGGGCGTCACTGAGGATTGATCTGCTCGCGCAGCATGCGGGTGATGTTCTCGATCTCGCTCGAGCGGCGGACAACCCGCGGCGTGATCATGACCAGAAGCTCGAAACGACGGACATTGTTGGTGTTCTGCTTGAACAGATTGCCGAACACTGGAACCTTCCTCAGAATCGGCACCCCCGACTCCGTCTCATCCATCCGATCCTCGATCAGGCCGCCGAGTATGGCGGTGCGGCCGGATTGGACGACGATATCGGAAGTGACGTTGCGCTTGGATATGATCGGAGTGAGATTGCCTTTCAACGCCGACTCGGAGGCCTTACTCACCTCCTGATTGATGTTCAGCAGGACCGAATTGTTGGCCCGGATGCTCGGCGTGATCTCGAGAATGACACCGGTGTCCTTGGTCTCGATCTCCTGAGTGAGAATGACCGGCTGCGTCGTATTGTCAGGCTGGGTCTGCGTCTGGCTTGCGACTGCAAACGGAATCTGGTCGCCGATGACGAGCCTTGCCGATTTGCCGTCCATCACTGTCAGATAAGGAGACGAGATCACTTTGACCTTGGTGATGCTCTGCAGCGCATCCAGCACGACCTTGGTGTTGAAACCGCCGATGATCGTGTCCAGCTTGACGACGCCGCCGCTGCCAGGATCGGCGGGAAGGGGGCCGGGAGAGGCGGAATGAGCGGTTATCCCCATGCCGGACAGCCACCACTGGACGCCATAGCCGAGCTCATCCTTGAGCTCGATCTCGGCGACGGTGGCCTCGATCACGACCTGGGCCTGGGGAACATCGAGGGTTCGCACCACCTCGCGGATGCGCTTGAACAGGGCATAGGTCGAATAGACAAGGAGAGTGTTGTTGCGCTTTTCGGCGACGATCGATACCGGGCCTTCGCCCGAGGGGAGCGGTTTTTGCTGCGAGCCTGCCGGCTCCTGACCGGCTTGGCGGCGGCCATTTCTGGCCTGTTCCGCCCGAGGATCGAGCATGTCGGCCTTGCCGGGCGGCGGCTGCTCGATATCGACCCTGAGCTCGGGCGGCGGGGGGGCGGCCGCAAGATCGTCGCCCTGACTGTCGGGCGGCGTCTCGATCTTCGGCGGCGCCGGGTGCAGCCTGGCAGCGATCCGGCTTTGCCGCTCCGG
>DATAOT010000048.1:0-7195 GCA_036265615.1 Aestuariivirgaceae bacterium | reverse complement strand
GAAGAGGGTTCATCCCGCCGATTTCCCTTGTGAAAACAACGAGCATTTCGCTTGAAGATTGCGCAAGGGGTCCATATCCTCCCGCCTTGAGGGCTGTGGGAGAGGACCGATGGATTCGCAGCATCTGATGGATCTCGGCGGCGGTGTCGGCTTCTTCGGCACGCTGCTGATCGGCCTGCTGGCGGGATGGATCGCCGAAAAGGTCACCCGGGGCGAGCAGGGGCTGATCACCAATCTTATCATCGGCATTCTCGGCGCCTATATCGGTGGGTTCCTGGCCAATGCGCTGGGCCTCAGGCTGGGAGAGGTGTTCCACGGCTGGTTCTGGGGCAATCTGCTGGTGTCGGTGGTCGGTGCGGTCATTCTGATTCTGGCGTATCGCTTGGTGATGGGACGGCGGGCCTGAGGGCCGCGATCGGAGGTTGAAATGGAAGGTGTGGGCTGGATCGGAGCGATCATCGTCGGCGGCCTTGCCGGCTGGATTGCGGAAAAGGTCATGAAATCCGACATGGGGCTCCTGACCAACATCATTCTCGGCATTGTCGGTGCGGTGGTGCTCAATGCCATCCTCATGGCGGTGCTCGGCTACACGCTCGCCGGCTGGGTCGGTCAGCTGATCGTCGGCGCGATCGGGGCGTGCCTGCTCATCTTCATCTATCGCGCCTTGAGACGCTGACGGCCTGAAAGGACCCCGGTTCGTTGGTTACGGTGCTTGACAGCGTAAGGCCGCGCCACCCTGAGAAGGTCGGCCGCCCGTCGACGCCGTTGCTGCGCAAGCCGGACTGGATCAGGGTCAAGGCGCCGGGTTCGGCGGCGTTCAACGCCACCCGGGCGATCGTGCGCGACAATGGCCTCGTCACCGTGTGTGAGGAGGCCAGCTGCCCCAATATCGGCGAATGCTGGTCGAAGAAGCACGCGACCTTCATGGTCCTGGGCGACACCTGCACCCGGGCCTGCGCCTTCTGCAATGTCCGGACCGGCCTGCCGGGCCCGGTCGATGCCGACGAGCCGGCGCGGGTGGCGGAGGCGGTGGCGCGGATGGAGCTTTCCCATGCGGTCGTCACCTCGGTCGACCGCGACGATCTCGACGATGGGGGAGCTGCGCATTTCGCCGCGGTGATCACGGCAATTCGCGAGCGGTCGCCGGCAACCACGATCGAAGTGCTCACCCCCGACTTCCTGCGCAAGGCGGGGGCGATGGAAATCGTGGTCGATGCCAAGCCCGATGTCTTCAACCACAATCTCGAGACGGTGCCCGGTCTCTACCTCACGATCCGGCCCGGAGCCCGCTATTTCCATTCGCTGCGGCTCCTTCAGAGCGTGAAGGAGCGCGATCCCGCGCTGTTCACCAAATCCGGGATCATGGTGGGCCTCGGCGAGAGCCGCGAGCAGGTGCTCCAGGTCATGGACGACATGCGGTCGGCGGCGGTGGATTTCATCACCATCGGGCAGTATCTCCAGCCGACGCGCAAGCATGCCGCGATCGACCGGTTCGTCACCCCGGACGAGTTCAAGGCCTATGAGACCATCGCCTATGCCAAGGGATTCCTGATGGTGGCGTCCAGTCCCTTGACCCGCTCGTCGCACCATGCCGGAGAGGACTTTGCCCGCCTGCGCGCGGCGCGGCAGGCTGCAGCCGCCCGCTAATGCCGCAATTCCGAACGGGCCGCATGCTCCCTTACGACGCGGTCGAGCTCTATGCCATCGCGGCCGACGTCCAGTTCTATCCGGCCTTCGTGCCGCTCTGCCGGTCGGTCCGGATCTGGAACGCCAGCACCGGAGAGGATGGCACGACAGTCTTCACGGCGCGGCTCGACATCGCCTATCCGAAGCTTGCCTTGAGCGAGAGCTTCGAGAGCGAGGTCACCTGCGATCCCAATCGGCTGAGTGTCAAATCCTATTCCTTGAAGCCGCCCTTCCGCTATCTCGACAGCAGCTGGCAATTCGCGCCGCATCGCGGCGGCGGCACCAAGGTCAACATCGCCATCGACTATGAATTGCGCAGCCGCATGCTGCAGCTCCTCATGAATGCCAGCTTCGATCTCGTGATGAACCGAGTCATTGCGGCTTTCGAGGGCCGGGCGGCGGAGCTCCAACGCAAGGCAGCAGGCAGTAGGCAGTAGGCAGTAGAGCTTCGCTCACTACCGCCTAACCAGCAGGCCCATGGCAGCGAAGCGGGCGCGGGAGATGCAGGCGCCAAAGTGGCTGCCGGCCTGGACCACGCGGCGGAAGCAGTCGCGCTTTTTCTTCGCCGGGCTCGGCGCCGCGGCATCGCTCGTGGTGGCATCGGCCGTGAAGGCCACGTTGGTCGCGACCGGCACCGGCACCCCGAAGGTGGCGGGCGGCAGCGGTCCTTCGGCGGGGAAGCCGAGGGTTGCGAGATAGGCCCTGATCCGTCGGCAATATTCGACCGAGAGAAAAGAGAACCGGGTCTCGCCATGGCCGGCGCGGTACTTCATGACGGTCGTGCAGAGGTCGCCGCCGGCAAGCCGCCAGGCCTGCGCCAGATAGGCGGTGCCGAGGCGGATGTTGGTGCGCGGCTCGCGGAGCTCGGCGATGGTGCCGCGGAAACCGAGCATGGCGGCAGTTCCGGGCAGGATCTGCATGAGGCCGACCTCGCCGGCATCACCCGACGCCAGCGGGTCATAGTCGCTCTCGACCCGCATGACGGCATCGACGATCTGCTGCGGCACGCCGGCCCGACGCGCCTCGGCGGCGGCCAAGAGGCGATAGCCGGCAATATCGTCGATGCCGGCGCCATGAGCCGCCAACGGCGCCGCAGCCGCGACTGCCGCGAGAGAGGCCAACCCCAGGAGAACGGCACGCTTCATGCGACAACCCCGCCCGAACCGATCTGCGCGATCACCAAGACCAGCGCCGTCCTGACGGCAAGCAGGCGGATGCGATCGCGACCCTGCTCGCCGAACAGCATGCGGCGGTGCAGTGTAGCATGGCCGCGCCGTGCGGCAGCGATGTGAACAAGGCCGACAGGCTTTTCCGCGCTGCCGCCATCCGGGCCGGCGATGCCGGTGATGGCGACTGCAATGTCCGCGGGGGAGCGCGCGAGAGCGCCTTCGGCCATGGCACGGGCCACCGTCTCGCTCACGGCGCCATCGCGCGCGATGAGCGTCGCCGGCACCCCGACCATCGTGGTCTTGGCCTCGTTGGAGTAGGTGACATAGCCGCGCTCGACCACCGCGGAGGAGCCCGGTACGGCCGTGAGCGCTGCGGCAAGCAGCCCGCCGGTGCAGCTTTCAACCGTTGCCAGACGCAAGCCGCCGTCACGGCAGCGGTCGAGAACGTCCTTCACCTCGCGGATCAGCTTCGGGTCGAACATCACGTCTCCCACGGCAGGCGGACGCTGGCGACGGCCATGGCGACCAGGCCCTCGCGGCGCCCGGTGAAGCCAAGGCTTTCGCTGGTCGTGGCCTTAATTCCGATCCGGTCGCCCGCGATCCCGAGAATTTCCGAAAGTCGGTTCCGCATGGCGGGGACATGCGGCGCGATCTTCGGTGCCTCGGCGACGATGGTGATGTCGACATTGGCAAGCCGCCCGCGGCGCGCCGCCAGCAGCTTGAGGGCATGGCGCAGGAACACGGCGGAATCCGCCCCTCGCCATTGCGGATCGGAGGGCGGGAAGTGGACGCCGATATCGCCTTCGCCGATGGCGCCGAGAATGGCATCGGTCAGGGCATGGAGCGGAGCATCGGCATCGGAATGACCCGACAGGCGCCGCTCATGGGCAATCCGGACCCCGCACAGCGTGACGAAGTCGCCCGGCTCGAAGCTGTGGACATCGAAGCCGTGGCCGATCCGGACGTCCGCCATGGCCAAGGCGGCCTTGGCGGCGGAACGCCATTCGGCCTCGCTCAGATCGGCGGCGGTGGTGAGCTTGCGATTTTCGGGATCGCCGGCGACCACGGCGACGGCCAGGCCCGCCCATTCGGCAATCGATGAATCGTCCGTCATGTCGGCAATCTGCTCCTCGGCGGCGCGGCGGTGGGCGGCGCGGATGAGATCGTAGCGAAAGCCCTGGGGCGTTTGTACCGCCATCAGGCCTGAGCGCGCGACGGTGGCGCGGACCTGCTGGTCCTCGACCCGCTTCAGCGTATCGGCCAGGGCGAGGCCGGGGATCGCGGCGGAATTGTCGGCAAGGGCTGAAATCACCCGCGAGATCAGAGGGGCGCTGACAAATGGCCGGGCCGCGTCGTGGATGAGGACGCGCTGCGGTGGGTTCGAAGCGAGAGCCTCGAGACCATTCAGGACGGAGGCCTGGCGGGTCGCTCCGCCACGAACCGGCGGCGGCAGATCGAGACCCGCCATGGCTTCACGGTAGAGCGGCTCATGGCCATCGCCGATCACCAGCTGGATCTGGTGGATGTCAGGGTGGCGGAGGAAGGCCAAGGTGGTGAGCCGAATCACGGGTGCTCCGCCAAGCGCCTGATATTGCTTTGGGATCTCGCCTCCAACACGGCTGCCGGAACCGGCGGCGACGATCACGACGGCGGTGGTCATTGACGTGCTCCTCGGGCGCTGGACTAACAGCGATAATCAAGGCAGTAGGCATTAGGCAATAGGCAGTGAGCGGCGTTCTTCCCTATTGCCTACTGCCTATTGCCTACTGCCCGCCATCGCGTCCATTTGACGGGTTGTCCGCCGGCCGCCGCCACGCTAGGGTCTCTGCCACAAAAGTAATCACTCGTAGGCGCTGCACAATTTATGGGCATATCTGCCGCCAATCTGATCGAGGCGCTGCCCTGTCCGGTGATCGTCGTGGATGCCGGGCAGGCCATTACCTATGCCAATGGCGCAGCGGAGTATTTCTTCGCCACGAGCGAGAGCGTGCTGAAGCGCCTCAGGGTCATGGATGTGGTGCCGTTTTCCTCGCCGCTGATCGGCCTTCTGGCCCAGGTGCGGCAGGAGAATGCGCGAATCAACGAATATGCGATCCATGTCGGCACGCCGCGCACGGGCGGCGAGCGGGTCGTCGATGTCCAGGCGGTGCCGGTGCCGGACGAGCCGGGGACAATCCTGATGGTGCTGCTCGAACGGGCGGCCGCAGAGCGGCTTGATCGCCAGCTCACGCACCGCAAATCGGCTCGCTCGGTTTCCGGCCTGGCCTCGATGCTGGCGCATGAGATCAAGAATCCGCTGTCCGGAATCCGCGGCGCGGCGCAGCTGATCGAGCCGGTGCTTCCGGCGGAGGACCGGGAATTCACCCGGCTGATCTGTGCCGAGACCGACCGGATCCGCGATCTGCTCGACCAGATGGAAGTGTTCTCGGACGACCGGCCGCCGCAGCTCGCGCCTGTCAATCTCCATGCCGTGCTCGACCATGTCGAGCAGGTGGCGCGCGCCGGTTTTGCCCATGGCATCGCGATCCGGCAGGACTATGACCCGTCGCTGCCCTTTGCCCAGGGCAATCGCGATCAGCTGGTGCAGGTGTTCCTCAATCTGGCCAAGAATGCCGCCGAGGCGATCGAGGAGGGGGCATCGCAGGGCGAGATCGTTTTCCAGACGGCGTTTCGGCCGGGCATCCGGATGAGCGTGCCGGGGTCGCCCGAGCGCATCTCGCTGCCGCTCGAAGTGTGCGTGCACGATACCGGCGCCGGCATTCATGACGATATCCTGCCGCATCTTTTCGATCCCTTCGTGACCTCGAAGTCGACCGGCAAGGGACTAGGCCTGGCGCTGGTCGCCAAGATCATCCGCGACCATGGCGGCATGATCGACTGCCGCTCGGCCAACCGCCGCACGACTTTCCGGGTGCTCCTTCCGATGGCCGGACGACAGGAGTCGTGATGGCAGCTGCAACGATTCTCATCGCCGACGACGACAGCGCGATCCGCACCGTCCTGACCCAGGCCTTCGGCCGGGCCGGCTACAATGTGCGGGCGACCGGCAATGCCGCCACCCTGTGGCGCTGGGTGGCGGAAGGCGAGGGGGATGCGGTGGTCACCGATGTGGTGCTGCCGGACGAGAGCGGCTTCGACCTGCTGCCGCGGCTGAAAAAGGCGCGGCCGACCCTGCCGGTGCTGGTGATGAGCGCCAAGAACACGATGATGACGGCGATCACCGCGGCCGAGCGGGGCGCCTATGAATATCTGCCGAAGCCCTTCGACCTCAACGACCTCATCCGCCTGACCGGGCGGGCGATCGAGGATTCGAAGCGGCAGCGGGCCGGCCCGCGGCCGCCGCCGAGCGAGCCTGCCGGCGACAGTCTGCCGATCGTCGGGCGCTCGCCGGCGATGCAGGAGATCTACCGGGTGATCGGCCGGATGACCCAGACCGATCTCACCGTCACCATCATCGGCGAGAGCGGCACCGGCAAGGAGCTGGTGGCGCGGGCGCTGCACGAGTTCGGCAAAAGACGGCGCGGGCCGTTCGTGGCCGTCAACATGGCGGCAATCCCGCGCGAGCTCATCGAGTCCGAGCTGTTCGGGCATGAGAAAGGCTCCTTCACCGGTGCTGCCCAGCGCTATGCCGGACGCTTCGAGCAGGCGCAGGGCGGCACGCTCTTCCTGGACGAGATCGGCGACATGCCGATGGAGGCGCAGACGCGGCTCCTGCGCGTGCTCCAGGAGGGCGAGTACCACACGGTGGGCGGGACGCGGCCGATCCGGACCGATGTCCGGATCATTGCCGCGACGCATCGCGATCTTCGCCAGCTGATCACCCAGGGCCAGTTCCGCGAGGATCTGTTCTTCCGTCTCAATGTGGTGCCGATCCGGCTGCCGCCCTTGAGGGAGCGGCCGGGCGACATCCCGGATCTCGTCCAGTATTTCCTGACCGTCGCGGCGCGCGAGGGACTGCCGCAGAAATCGCTGTCGCAGGGGGCGATCGAGCGGCTGATGCAGCATCGCTGGCCCGGCAACATCCGCGAGCTCGAAAATCTCATCCGCCGCGTGGTGGCGGTCCATCCCGGCGAGGAGATCTCCGCACAGGTCATCGAGGAGGAGCTCGTCAACGCCTTTGCCGTCGCGAAACCCGCCGAAGAGGTCGAGGCGGCAGAGACGCTGATGGAATTCGCCGAAAGCTATCTGGCGCGCTATTTCGCCCAGCACGCGCCGGCGTTGCCGCCGCCGGGCCTCTATCAGCGCATGCTGCGCGAGCTCGAGCTGCCGCTGATCAATGCGGCGCTTGCCGCCACCCAGGGCAACCAGATCCGCGCCGCCGAACTCCTCGGCATCAACCG
>DATAOT010000047.1:0-4948 GCA_036265615.1 Aestuariivirgaceae bacterium | reverse complement strand
CTCGGGGCGATCGTGTTCACCACGCCGGAGCTGCAGCGGGCAGCCATGCTCTATCCGCTGGCAATCGGAGGGGCGTGCGTCGTGACCTCGATCATCGGCACGTTCTTCGTCCGGCTCGGCGCCAACAATTCGATCATGGGCGCGCTCTATCGCGGCTTCATCGCTTCGGCAGTCCTGTCGCTCGTGGCTCTGTGGCCGGTGACCAGCTGGATCTGGGGCGGCATGAGCGTGCCGCTGACCGCGGCCGGACACAGCTTCACGCCGATGCATCTGTTCTGGTGCGGCCTGGTCGGTCTGGTGGTAACTGGGCTTATTGTCTGGATAACCGAATATTATACGGGCACCGGCTATCGCCCGGTCGCGTCGATTGCCGAGGCCTCGGTGACCGGCCATGGCACCAATGTCATCCAGGGGCTTGCGGTGTCGCTCGAGGCGACGGCGCTGCCGGCGCTGGTGATCATCGCCGGCATCATCAGCACGTACAATCTCGCCGGCCTCTATGGCGTGGCGGTGGCGGTGGCGACCATGCTGGCGCTTGCCGGCATGGTGGTGGCGCTCGACGCCTTCGGCCCGGTGACCGACAATGCCGGCGGCATCGCCGAGATGGCGGGGCTGCCGAAGGAGGTGCGACAGTCGACGGATGCGCTGGATGCGGTCGGCAACACCACCAAGGCGGTGACCAAGGGTTATGCGATCGGCTCGGCGGGCCTCGGCGCGCTCGTGCTGTTCGCGGCCTACACGCAGGATCTGCGCTATTTCGCCGCCCATGCGAGCCCGGGCAGCTTCTTCTACGGTCTCGGCGACATCAGCTTTTCGCTTGCCGATCCCTATGTCGTGGTCGGGCTCCTGTTCGGCGGTCTGCTGCCCTATCTCTTCGGCGGGATCTCGATGACGGCGGTCGGCCGGGCCGCACAGGCGGTGGTGGCGGAGGTGCGGCGCCAGTTCCGGGATCACCCCGGCATCATGAAAGGCACCGAGCGGCCCGATTATGGTCGCGCGGTCGACATGCTGACGCGGGCGGCGATCCGCGAAATGATCGTGCCGTCGCTCCTGCCGGTGCTATCGCCCATCGTCGTCTTCCTGGTGGTCAATGCGATCGCCGGCAAGGCTTCGGCCTTCGCCGCACTTGGCGCCATGCTGCTCGGCGTCATCGTGACCGGGCTGTTCGTCGCCATTTCGATGACGGCGGGCGGCGGCGCCTGGGACAATGCGAAGAAGTCGTTCGAGGACGGGTATGTCGACAGCCACGGCACCCGCCACCTCAAGGGCTCGGAAGCACACAAGGCGTCGGTGACCGGCGATACGGTGGGCGATCCCTACAAGGATACGGCCGGCCCGGCGGTGAACCCGATGATCAAGATCACCAACATCGTGGCGCTGCTGCTGCTGGCGGTCCTGGCCGCCCATAGCGGGTAGGGCCGCAACCGCTCGGTCGACTTCACCCCTTCTTCAGAAGAAGGGGTGTCCACCCGCGGCTCAACTCAACGACCAAGCGGGCCGCTGTTCCCCCTGCCGGGCGGTCCCTCAGCCGGAGTGAAGGTGCCGATATTGCCGAAGATCTGGCTGAGGATGGACGCTTCCTTGCCGGCCGTCGGCGTTTCGCGCGAGCTGATATTGATGATCCTGCCGTCCTCGAGACCGTAATTGGCAAAGCTCTCGACCTGGTTGTTCTGGTTGAAGCGGACGGCGAATACCTTGCGGTCAACCTCCTTGGGATCGAAAATAGACTGCTGTTCGACGGTCGAGGAAATATAGTAGTAGCTGTCGCCGGTGTTGTTGATGGTAGCGGTGGTCGAGGGCGAGCCGAGGGTGGCTTCGACCTCGGCTTTGGTCATGCCGACCTGGACCTTCTGCATATCCTGGGCGCGAGGCTGATAACCGCGATGGCTCACGGTCGCAGAGCAGGCGGCCAGCAGCACTGCCAGGACTGGCAACACCATGCGCTTGCGCCGGCTGAACAGGTAGGTCATGTGTTGCGCCAACTCCCCAGCACCACCCGGCAAGAGGCAGTGCATTGATGCTAAAGCAGTTCTTCGGCGGTCCCGGTGTCGCAAATCCCCGTTCGGACTCGGTCTATGCGGCGATTGTGGCGGCGGCGCGGCGGCCGTGGCTGTACTCCCGGGCCGGTGTCCCCGATACGGTGAGCGGGCGATTCGACATGATCGTGCTCCATCTGGCGCTGGTGATCGAGCGGCTGCGCGAGGGAGGGCCCAGCGGGGCCGGGCTTGCCCAGGCGGTTCTCGATACCATGTTTGCCGACATGGACCGCTCGTTGCGGGAGATGGGGGTCGGGGATTTGAGCATTGCCAAGCAGATGCGCACCATGGCCGGCGTCTATTACGGCCGGGTGATCGCCTATCGGGAGGCATTTGCCGCGGCTGACCAGGCTCAAGCCGTCGCAGCCGTGCTGGCGCGCAATCTCCATCCGGCGGAGCCGGCCGCGGCGGCCGAGCTCGGGCGCCTTGCGGGTCATGCAATCGCGTTCAAGGCGGCCCTCGCGGCAACCCCGATCGAGGCGCTGGCGAACGGGAATGTCCCGGAGATTGCGGCCGTGCAGGAGGCTGGAGCGGCGCCATGACCCCGGAATTCTCCCGTCTGATCCCGGTCGACCGGATCCCCGAGACCGGGCTCGAGGAGCGGATCGAAGCCGACGAGAGCGAACGCGCGGCGCTGGCAGAGCGCTTCGATCTGCCGGAAATCCGCAGCTTTGTCGGGGATTTTCATATCGCGCCGTGGCGGCGGGGGCGAGTTCATGTCGAGGGCATGGTGACGGCCGAGGTGGTGCAGCGCTGCGTCATCACCCTCGATCCATTCCCGGTCGAGATCGCGTTTGCGCTCGAGCGATTCTTCATCGCCGAGGGCGCCCGGCACGATCACGTGGAGGAACTCGAGGGCGACGAGCCCGACATCGTCAGCGGCGATGCCATCGATCTCGGCGAGCTTGCGGCCGAGGAACTGGCGCTGAACCTCGATCCCTATCCGCGGAAGCCCGGTGCAGAACTGGCTGCGGAACTCGGGGCCGTGCAACCGGAGAACGTGCAAGGAACTGCGGACAGTCCCTTCGCCGCATTGAGAAAACTCGTAAAATCGCAAGACGGTGGAGATTAGAGCATGACATCATCATGCTCGACGGCAGGCGGCGTCACCTTGGCTCTTGCTCGCCGGCAGTGTCGCGCTATTGTCCCGCGACTTCAGTGTGGCAATGCAACCGGTCGGGACTCCAGCCGATGCGTGTGTGAATGACCGAGCAGGTGGTGATAGCGCTGGATGCAATGGGCGGCGACCTCGGGCCCGACATGGTGCTTCCAGGCGCGGCTCTGGCGCTTAAGCGTCATCCGAAGATCGAGCTCAGGCTCTATGGCGATTCGACCCGGCTGCGCAGCCTGCTCGCCCAATTTCCCGACGTTGCCGCCAAGGCCTCGGTTCATCATGCCGAGATCGCGGTGGGCATGGAGGACAAGCCCAGCCAGGCGCTGCTGCGGGGCAGGCGGGTCAGCAGCATGTGGCAAGCCATCGAGGCGGTGAAGCGCGGCGAGGCGCATGTGGCCGTTTCTGCCGGCAACACCGGGGCGCTGATGGCGATGGCCAAGGTCATCCTCGACACCATGCCCGGCATCGACCGGCCGGCAATCGCTGCGCTCTGGCCGACTCTCAAAGGCGAGAGCGTCGTGCTCGATGTCGGGGCGACGATCGGAGCCGATGCCGATCAGCTCGTCGATTTCGCCATCATGGGCGAGGCGCTGGCACGCTGCCTGTTCGGCATCGAGCGACCGACCGTGGGGCTGCTCAACATCGGCGTCGAGGAGATCAAGGGAATCGAGCAGGTCAAGGAAGCCGGCCGGCGGCTGCGGGAGCTCAAGCTGCCGATCGAATATATCGGCTTCGTCGAAGGTGACGACCTCGGCAAGGGCACAGTCGATGTGGTGGTCACCGAGGGGTTCACCGGCAATATCGCGCTCAAGACCGCCGAGGGGACGGCACGGCAGCTCACGGGCTATCTCAAGCAGGCGCTCGGCCGCTCCCTGATGACGCGAATCGGGGCTTATTTGGCGGCCGGTGCCTTCGAGGCGGTGCGGGAGAAAATGGACCCGCGGACACGCAATGGTGGGGTGTTCCTCGGCCTCAACGGGGTTGTGGTAAAGAGCCACGGCGGCACGGACGCTTTCGGCTTTGCTTCGGCGATCGACGTTGCGGTGGACATGGTCGAAAATCGAATCGTCGAAAAGATTGCCGCCGACATGGCAATGAAATCGACGGTCGCTCCAGGCCCTGTCGCCGAAGCCGGGGCTGGGCTCTGACATGCAGCAGCGACGAGCGGTCATCGAGGGGGTCGGGTCGGCACTTCCCGAGCGCGTTCTCACCAACCACGATCTGGCGCGGATGGTCGACACCAGCGATGCGTGGATCATCGAGCGGACCGGCATTCGCGAGCGACGCATTGCCGGACCGGGGGAGACCACGGCGAGCCTTGGCATCGCTGCTGCGCAGGCGGCGCTAGCCCATGCCAGGGTCAGCGCCGATGCGGTCGACCTCATCATCGTTGCGACCTCGACGCCGGACAACACGTTTCCGGCCACGGCCGCTGCGGTTCAGGCCGGGCTTGGCATCACCGGCGGGGCGGCCTTCGACATTCAGGCGGTGTGCTCCGGCTTCGTCTATGCCCTGGCGACGGCCGATGCGTTTCTGCGCGCCGGAACGGCAGGCACGGCGCTGGTGGTAGGCTCGGAGACCTTCTCGCGCATTCTCGACTGGTCGGACCGCTCGACCTGCGTGCTGTTCGGGGATGGCGCGGGCGCCGTGGTGCTGCGGGCCCGCGAGGATCATGGCGAGGGACTGGCCGCACGCGGCATTCATGCCGCCGTCATCCGCTCCGACGGGCGCTACAAGGACAAGCTCTATGTCGATGGCGGGCCATCCACCACCAAGACGGTCGGGGTGCTGCGAATGG
>DATAOT010000046.1:0-1895 GCA_036265615.1 Aestuariivirgaceae bacterium | reverse complement strand
CTCGCCAATAGCGCGATCGACGGGGTTAGAGGTCACGAGCAGACGGTGATCGATGACATCCTGAAATATGCCGGCTCCGATCTCCTCTGCTACCGTGCCGAGGGGCCGAAAGCGTTGGTCGCATCGCAGACCAAGCATTGGGACCCGGTGCTCTCCTGGGCCAAGGCCACGCTCGATGCGCCCCTCAACCTTGCCGAAGGCGTCGTGCATGTGGCCCAGCCCAAAGCTTCACTTGATGGCGTCAGACACGCGCTGGAGGGACTCGACGCCTTCAGCCTCGCTGGAATGCACGTCATGACCACGCTCACCGGCTCAGCCCTACTTCCGACTGCGGTGTTGCGCGGCAGGCTCACCCCTGAACAGGCATGGCAGGCAGCCCATGTGGATGAGGACTTCCAGATCAGCCAGTGGGGCGAGGATGCCGAGGCCGCGCACCGCCGCGCCCATCGCCGTCGCGACTTCGACGCAGCGGCACGAGTGTTCGAGACACTTCGCGCCTGAAATTCAGCGGTTATTGCCGGACCTGGTGACGATTTCGGTCCAGGGTCCTTCCGGAACCTCCGATTGATCCACGAAACGCCATTCGGTCAGCGCATTGTCGGTCATGCCGAGGTGATGCCAGACCGCTGGAGACAGATCCAACCCGGCCTCGGCGTCGAAAGTGTTGAGCGGCACGTCGGCGTCGCCGAACACGAACCCGAAGTCGTCCTCGCCGCACGGACCGACATCCTGCCATTGCGCGTAACAGGAGCGCCCATTGTAGCGGATCTCGACCCAGCGGTTCTTCAGCAGGGGATCGAGCCCGGGGCGATACCAGGGAATGTCGCTCGCCTCGGCCTTCAGCTGGTTCTGCTCGGCGAACTCGCCATAGGGCAGCGCCACGTAGAACGGGTTCTCCTTTGGTGCGAACCCTGCCGGCCAATGGCCGTTGCGATGCCAGGGATCATCCACGCCGCCGAAACTGGCGAGCCAATCCTTGTCCCAGTAACTCTGGTGATTGGGGATGTAGGCATTCTCGGCGTCGGCCTGCTCGCCGACCCAGAACATGGTTGTCATGGTCGTCTTGAAATCGTTGAGCGGCACAGCCATCGCGCGGGCGATCCTCGGTCGGAGCACAGCTAAACAAGCGGCGCTTCCGGCGGCAACCAAGAACCCGCGCCGCGTCAGGTGAAGTGTTCCCATCGGGCGCTCCCTTCCTTTGCGGCGCGGATTATTATCCAATTTTGACAGCAATTTAGCCGAATATGGGCGGCGGTGACGCATGCGGCATCGCGGCCCGATTCGGCCTGTTCCCGGGAAGCGGCGGCATTTGCGCGGCTTCCCCCCCATGCTATTCACCGTCACCCTTGCGTCATTGGGAGCGGGCTGATGAAGGAAGTCTTAGAGGAGCTTGAAATCCGTCGCGACAAGGCGCGAGCCGGCGGCGGCCAGGCCCGCATCGACGCTCAGCACAAGCGCGGCAAGCTCACGGCGAGAGAGCGCCTCGACCTCCTGCTCGACGAAGGCTCCTTCGAGGAGTTCGACATGTATGTCGAGCACCGCTGCATCGATTTCGGCATGGAGCAGAGCAAAGTCCCAGGCGACGGCGTGGTCACCGGCTGGGGCACCATCAATGGCCGCGTCACCTATGTGTTCGCCAAGGATTTCACCGTGTTCGGCGGCTCGCTCTCGGAAGCGCACGCCAACAAGATGATCAAGATCCAGGACATGGCGCTGCAGAACCGCGCGCCGATCATCGGCCTGTTCGACGCCGGCGGCGCGCGCATCCAGGAGGGCGTGGCGGCGCTCGGCGGCTATGGCGAGGTGTTCACCCGCAACGTGCTCGCCTCGGGCGTGATCCCGCAGATCAGCGTGATCATGGGCCCGTGCGCCGGCGGCGATGTTTACTCCCCCGC
>DATAOT010000045.1:0-9869 GCA_036265615.1 Aestuariivirgaceae bacterium | reverse complement strand
GCAAGCGGCTTGGCGCCGATGTGATGAACATGTCGATCGGCTCCTCCTCGGTCGCCAAGGGCGAGACCCTGCTCGACACCGCCATGACCCTCAACGCCATGCAGCCGGACCTGCTCAACAAGGTCGATCAGATGTCGAAGTCCAAGATCGAGCGGATGAAGTCCTATTGGAGAAGGGAGCACGATCAGATCTCGGAGGCCGATCAGACGTCCGGGTCCGAAGATTCAAGAGAAACCAAGTTCGATGACTGATGTCGTCGCCGGGGCGGTCACAGAAACCAAGTTCGACGGCTGATGGTTCAGCAAGAGGGGGATGAACAATGGGTGGAATTCAAATCAAGGACGGTGGCGGAGCATCGCCGAGCGTCAACACGGGGGCGAGCGGGCAAGCGTCTGCAGGAGCGCACCCGCTGAGCGCGGTTGCCGCTGCGAGCAGCATCCCCGCTCATAACCAGCTGGGCCTCGGCGGTCCGCCGCAGAGAGACTGTCCGATCCGGGTCTTCGTCGACGACAAACGTGTCATCCGTCTCGACATCCAATTGGACATCAATGAGAGCAAACGCAAGGATTACGAAGCCGGTATTTACCGTCTGTTCTTTCGGGAGGCTCCCTTTACCAGAACCAGGACCAATAAGGCGGGGCCACTGATCTTCGGAGAAACAGCAGTTGCCAAGGAGAAGAAGGCGCGGGTGCTCGGCCAGAGAGCGATAGATTATGCCAATGAAGTCATGCGCTTCATGATCGTGGAGTGCGGTATCGACGAGAAGCAGCTTCTCAAGGCTGCTACTAAATACAAGGACGATGAGCCGAGGTTAAACAGTTTGCGCAAGTTCTTGTACGAATATATGAAAATTGGGAGTTTCGGCTACAAAACAGATCATCCTGGTTCTGTTGAAGACCATAACATAGCAGCGATGTTTATCGAAAACGTCCAAAGCAATTTGGAAAAAGTTCTCCAGGAAATCTCCAAAGAGGACCCGAGTCTCTTTTATTACGTTCTTGCACAACATACGACCTTGAGCGAGTACACAGATGCGATGGCTCTCACCAAAGACGAAACCAGGGTCGCGTTCAAGTGCTGGTCCTTTGTGCGATGCATTATCGCGTTCGCAACGCTCAATCATTATCAGGCGATACTGAGCTACAGCGACGATTCGTCCCGCTTGCTTCTGGCAGCGAAGGCCGTGGCCAGCCTCGAAAAGGCACGCAAGCTCCTCCTTCCGGAAGACAACCCGGTCCCGGCCGATTTGCTGCTGGCAAATCTGAGGGAGGCTGCGATCATTGCCTGGAAGAAGGACCTTCTCGAAAATCTACAGTGCTGCATCGACGGGCTGGCAAGCCTGCTGCCGGTTGCGCCTGAGCAAGCTTTCAAAAGCTTGATGGACCTTTCCCAGCTATTCCAATCCGATCCGACCATTGTCGAAAGCATTAAAGATCATCTGGTCGCGTTCGATGCGCAGAAGGTTTTCGACGGCAAGACCTGATCGAGCCCGCGCGATCGTGCTAGCGTTCGGCGATGGACGCGAACCAGCCTGCACCCTTCACCGACGTCAATCTCTTCACCAGCGACCGGGTGCTGCGCCAGGTTCTGGAGGCGCAGGGGCTGGACATTGCCGGCCACGGCCTGGCCGACTTCGGCGCCGTGGCGGGCAGCGCCGAAACCCAGCATCTCGCCCGCCTGGCCAATGACTGCCCTCCGGTGCTCCACGCCTATGACCGGATCGGCGAGCGGCTGGACGAGGTCGAGTACCACCCGGCCTATCATCGGCTGATGGCGCTGAGCGCCGGCCAGGGGCTCACCTTCGGCGCCTTCGAGCCGGGGAGCGGGAATCTCGCCCGCGCGGCCGGCTTCTACCTCGCGGCCCAGATGGAGGCTGGCCATTGCTGCCCGGTGACCATGACCAACGCCGCCCTTGCCGTGCTCAGGGAGGGCTCCGGGCTCGCCGCCGACTTCGCCGCCCGCGCCATGGTGCGCGACTATGATCCGCGCTTCCTGCCGGCGGTCGACAAGCGGGCGCTCACCTTCGGCATGGGCATGACCGAGCGCCAGGGCGGCAGCGACGTGCGCAGCAACACGACCCGGGCGGTGCCGGCCGGCGATCACCATCTGATCCATGGCGAGAAATGGTTCATGTCGGCGCCGATGTCGGACGCCTTTCTCATCCTGGCCCAGGCTCCGGCGGGGCTCAGCTGCTTCCTGCTGCCGCGCTGGCTGCCGGATGGCAAACGCAACGCGATTCATTTCCGCCGGCTCAAGGACAAGCTCGGCAACCGTTCCAATGCCTCCTCGGAGGCGCTGTTCGAGGACGCCCATGGCTTGCTGCTGGGCACCGAGGGAAGGGGGATCGCCACCATCATCGAGATGGTGACGCTCACCCGTCTCGACTGCGCGGTGTCCTCCGCCGGCCTCATGCGGTTCGCCCTGGCCGTGGCGCTCAACCATTGCCGCCAGCGCATCGCCTTCGGGCGGCCCCTCATCGAGCAGCCGCTGATGCGCCAGGTGCTTGGCGATCTGGCGCTCGAGGTCGAGGCGGCGACCGCGCTGGTGTTCCGCCTTGCCGCCGCCTTCGACCAAGAGAGGACGGATCCGGCGGAGCAGTCCTTCATGCGGCTGATGACGCCGGCGATCAAATATTGGGTGTGCAAGAGCCTGCCGGAATTCGCCTTCCAGGCGATGGAGTGCCTCGGCGGCAATGGCTATGTCGAGGACTGGCCGCTGGCCCGGCTCTATCGCGAGGCGCCGATCAATGCCATCTGGGAGGGATCGGGCAACATCATGTGCCTCGACGTGCAACGGGCGCTGCGGGCGGCGCCTCAGTCGCTCGAGCGGGTGCTCGACCAATGCCTCCTCGCGACCAGCGCCGAGCGGGGACTGCTGCAGCCGCTCCTCGAACCGGACTCGGCGTCGCTCCGCCGCGACGTCGAGCGGCTCGTCCATGTGGTCGCCGCCTCGCTGCTCGCCGCACAGGCCCCCGGCATCGTGGTCGACGCCTATGTGAGGACCCGGCTCGAAAGCGGCATCGGTCGACGCGACAGTCTCGAGCCCGCGGAAATCGATGCCCTCATCGCTCGGGCAATGCCGGAGATCTAGAGGGACTGAAGCCGGTCCAGCACCCCCTGGAGGATCCAGGCAGCGGCGAGCTTGTCCTTGAGCTCGGCGCGGCGGGCGCGGCTCGTGTCGCCGGCGATCAGCATCCGCTCCACGGCCGCGGTCGAGAGCCTTTCGTCCCACAATATCAACGGCATGGCGGTCAGGCGCGAGAGGTTGCGGGCGAAGGCGCGGGTGGCCTGGGCGCGCGGTCCCTCGCTGCCATCCATGTTGAGCGGCAGTCCGATGACGATGCCTGCGGCCGCTTCGCCGGCGGCGAGATCGATCAGCGAGCGCGCATCCGCCTGGAAGCGGGTCCGTCGCAGCACGGAGCGCGCGGTCGCGACCATCCGCAGCCGGTCCGACACGGCAATGCCGATGTTGCGGGTTCCGAGATCGAGGCCGATCAGCGGTGCTGCGGGGGGCAGGGTCGATGCCAGGTCCTCGAGGGTCGTCACGGCCATGGATCAGGCCCGCTCGATCGCCTTCGCTTCATCCCACAGGGCATCCATCTCGGCGAGATCGGATTCGGCAGGGGTGCGGCCACGGGCTTCGAGCTCAGCTTCGATATGGCGAAAGCGGCGCTCGAACTTGGCATTGGCGCTCCTCAAGGCCGCCTCGGGATCGATCTCGAGGTGCCGGGCAAGATTGGCCATGGCGAAGAGAAGATCGCCATATTCCTCGATCGCGTGCCGACGGGCGTCGTGCGAACCGTCACGGGCTGCGTCCCGGAGCTCCTGGCACTCCTCGGCGATCTTGGCGAGCACTTCATCGCTCGAAGGCCAGTCGAAGCCGACCCGAGCGGCCTTGGCCTGAAGCTTGACCGCACGAGTGAGGGCCGGGAGCGCAACCGGGACTCCGTCGAGCACGCCGCGCGGCGCGCTTGCGGCACCGGCGCGCTCCTTGGCCTTTTCCGCCTCCCAGAAGCCCTTGGGCGGCGGCATGGCGCGCTCGACCTCAGAGCCGAACACATGGGGATGGCGGCGGATCATCTTGCGGGTGATCGCCTCGACGACATCGGCGAAGTCGAAGCTGCCGGCTTCCTCGGCCATGCGCGAGTGGTAGACGACCTGCAGCAGCAGATCGCCAAGCTCGTCGCGCAGCTCGTCCAGATCATGCCGGGCGATCGCGTCGGCCACCTCATAGGCCTCCTCGATGGTGTAGGGGGCAATGGTGTCGAAGGTCTGCCCGAGGTCCCAGGGACAACCGCCGTCAGGATTGCGAAGTGCGCGCATGATGGCGAGCAACGTCTTGATATCGCGCGGGTTTCTGTCGTCGATGGTCATTGCTCCGCCGTCATGTCACGATTCGCATAATGGATATTATGGAATGTCCGCCGATGGGATCATCGGCAGTGCTTCAGCTCTTTCTCCTGGTCGAGCATGCGTCTGGCAGCCAAACCGAAGAAGCTGGATCGGTTCATGCCTGCCGCCGAAACGAAGCGATCCACTCGCTCGAGCAGTCCCCTCGGCAAATAAACGTTGACCCGTTCTCCTGCGTGCGTATCAGCCCAGACCAGAAGATATGCTTCGATGTTCAGCGCAGTATCACGCTCGACGTCAGCCTTAAGCTCCTGCAAGTCGCGCGATGTAGGCAACTCCTGGCCGGCCTCTTCCATCGCTTCCAAGTGAAGCGATAAAGCTTCGCGGGCATTTTCCGCAGCGTCGGCCGCGGTGTCGCCAATCGTGATGCAGCCGTCCAGATCGGGAAAGAACACACCAAATCCGCCGTCTTCGCCTCTCTCCAACACGGCCCAATATGTTATCCGTGCCATTTGTCCTCCGACGATACGGGGCATCTACCTAAGCGCCAGTCCGTCCGGTGAGAACCTCTTTGACGAACTTCTACCCAACCTGCTTGTCGCAGCAGGCGGATCAATTTCCCCGGCCTTCATGTGTGTTATCTAACACACATGAAATTCCCGCATCAAGTGCAATGCACATTAACCTTCGCCAATTCGTATGCTCAGCCCGTCATAGGCCGGCTCGACGCCGGCGGGGAGCGTCCGGCGCAGCGTGGCGTAATCCAGATCGACATGCATGTTGGTCAGGATTGCCCGCCGGGGCCCGAGCCGCTCGATCCAGGCAAGCGCCTCGGCGACGGTGAAATGGCTCGGATGCGGCGTGTCGCGCAAGGCATCGACGATCCACAGATCGAGGTCGGCAAGCCAGCGGTGGCTGTCGTCATTCATGCCGCTGATATCCGGCGTGTATGCGACATTGCCGATGCGGAAGCCGAGGACCGCCATATTGCCATGGAGAACGCTGAACGGCACGGCCTCGATCGGCCCGCCCTTGCCGTCGATGACGATCGGCTGCCCGGCGACAAGACGGCCGAGCGTGACGATCGGCGGATATTCGGAGCCCGGCGGCGCCTCGAAGCAATAGCCGAAACGGGTGCGCAGCATGTCGGCGGTCGCAGCGTCGGCGAAGGCAGCGACGCGCCGGCGCATGTTGATCGCAACCACCCGCAGCTCATCGATGCCATGGGTGTGATCAGCGTGCTCATGGGTATAGAGAACGCCGTCGAGCGCTCCGACACCGCTGACCAGCAGCTGCTCGCGCAGGTCCGGCGAGGTATCAATCAGCACGCGCGTCGTGCCGGCGTCGGCTTCGCGCTCGATCAGCAGCGAGCATCTGAGCCGGCGGTTGCGCGGTTCCTCGGGATCGCAGGCTCCCCAATTGTTGCCGATGCGCGGCACGCCACCCGAGGAGCCGCACCCAAGGATGGTGAATTTCAAGCTCACGAACGGTCCTCGTAAGCGGCCGGCCGAACCACCTTGGCGAAGAGACGGAAAAAATTCGCCGAGCTGATGCGCGCCATGTCCTTGACCGTCACATCCTTGATGGCTGCGAGGCGTTCAAGCGTGTGCACGACGAAGGCCGGCTCGTTCGGCTTGCCGCGGTATGGTGCCGGCGCGAGATATGGCGCATCGGTCTCGACGAGCAGCCGGTCGAGCGGCACAAGACGCGCGACGTCGCGGATCTCGTCGGCGCCCTTGAAGGTGAGGATGCCCGAGAACGACACGTAGGCGCCGATCCGGAGGCCGCGTTCGGCAAGGATGCGGCGGGAGGAAAAGCAATGGAGCAGGGGCGTGTAGTCCCCCTGCTCTCTTTCGCTCTCGAGGACGGCGATCGTGTCCTCCTCAGCTTCCCTGCTGTGGACGACGAGCGGCAGGCCGGTCAGCCGGGCCGCGGCAACCTGGGTCCTGAACACGCGTTGCTGCACCTCGCGTGGCGCGAAATCATAGTGGTAGTCGAGGCCGGCTTCGCCGATCGCCACCACCTTGGGGTGGGCGGCAAGCCGCACATACTCATCGAGGCCGACATCGGCCTCCTCGGCGGCATTATGGGGATGGGTGCCGACCGAGCACCAGACCTCGTCATGGGCCTCGGCCAGGGCTCGCGTCGCATCGAATTGGCGGACCCGGGTGCCGATGGTCACGATCAGGCCGACGCCATGGTCGCGGGCACGCGCCAGCACCTCGGGGAGGCGCTGGCGCAGGCCATCGAAGTCGAGATGGCAATGGCTGTCGACGATGAGGGGCATGTCCATCGGCAGGGCCGTTCAACCGCTCATGGTGGCCGCGGCGCCGTCATCGAGCCCTGCAACGCGGGGAAAGATCGGCCGCGGCTCCGGCAGCTGCCTCTGCGCTTCGAGCCGCGTTGCGAGATCGGTGAAATTGCGCCGGCCCTGGGGGACGGCCAGGAGGTCGAGAAGCTTCCCTGCGCTCTGCGGCATATAGGGCTGCACGAGAATGCCGATCTGACGCAAGACCTCGGCGGTGACATAGAGCACGCTCGCCATGCGCGCCGGATCGCTGCGCCGGAGCGCCCAGGGCTCCTGGGCGGCGAAGTAGCGGTTGGCATCCGCCACCACCTTCCAGATGGCGTCGAGGGCGCGGTTGATCGCCTGCACCTCATGCTGGGCGCGGACCTCCTCGAGCAGCGCATCGGCGGCGGCGAGGAGCTCGCGATCGGCCGCGGTCAGCGCGGCGGGCTCGGGCACCCGACCATCGCAGTTCCTGGCGATCATCGACAGCGAGCGCTGCGCGAGATTGCCGAGATCGTTGGCGAGATCGGCATTGACGCGATTGATGATGGCCTCGTGGCTGTAATTGCCGTCCTGGCCGAACGGCACCTCGCGCAGGAAGAAATAGCGCAGCTGGTCGACACCGTAGCGGGCCACGAGCTCGTCGGGCGCGATGACGTTGCCGACCGACTTCGACATTTTCTCGCCCCTGTTGAACAGGAAGCCGTGACAGAACACCCGCTTCGGCACCGGCAGGCCGGCCGACATCAGAAAAGCGGGCCAGTAGACGGTGTGGAAGCGCACGATGTCCTTGCCGATGACGTGGAGATCGGCCGGCCAGAAGCGGTTGCGCGGGCCGGGATCGGGCCATCCCGTCGCCGAAAGATAGTTGGTGAGGGCATCGACCCAGACATACATGATGTGGCCCGGCGCTCCCGGCACCGGGATGCCCCAGTCGAAGGTGGTGCGCGACACCGAGAGATCCTGGAGCCCGCCCTTGACGAAGCTCAGGATCTCGTTGCGCCGCTCCGCCGGGGCGATGAACTCCGGATGCGCCTCATAATGCGCAAGCAGGCGCGACTGATAGGAGGCGAGACGGAAGAAGTAGCTTTCCTCCTCGACCCACTCGACAGGCGTGCCGGTCTTGACTGCGACCCGGCGCCCGTCGCGCTCCTCGATCTCCTCCTCGCCGAAATAGGCTTCGTCGCGGACCGAATACCAGCCGGTGTATTTGTCGAGATAAATGTCGCCGGCATCGACCATGCGCTGCCAGAGCGCCTCGACCGTCCTCCAGTGGCGCGGCTCGGTCGTTTGGATGAAGTCGTCCACCGAGCAGTCGAGCAGCTCGACCATGCGCTGGAACTTGGGAGTCGTGCGCGCCACCAGCTCGCGCGGCGTCACGCCCTCTCTGGCGGCCGTTTGCTGCATCTTCAAGCCATGCTCGTCGGTGCCGGTCAGGAAGAACACGTCATAGCCGTCGAGCCGCTTGAACCGGGCGAGCGCATCCGACGCCAGCGCCTCATAGGCGTGACCGATATGGGGATCGCCATTGGGGTAGGAGATCGCCGTGGTGAGGTAATAGGTCGCTTTCGTCATGATCCGGTCGGGCGTCGTCCAGCCGCCTGCTCCACCGCCCGGAACGCTTCCAGGATGGTTTGGCGGCGGTCGAGGTTTAGGGCATTCGTCCGGCGAAGGGAACCGCTGATCTCCTCATGCGCCTCGGCAAAGGCGGAAGCGTGCGGATCGCCGGCGAACGCCAGTGCGCGGGCATGGGCGGTAAGCCAGTCGGTGAGCAGCCAGCAGAACATCTCCCAGCCCTCGTCGCCTTCGCTGCCGCGCCCGGAAACCCCGGCGGCGATGTCGAGGGCATCCTTGCGGTTGAAAGGCGGCCCGGCGGCAACGAGCTTGCGGAAACGGCTGAAATGGCCGGTCACATGGGCGTTGATCAGGTCGAGCGCGCGTCCAGGCGAGCCGCGGGAAAGCTCGGCGGCCTGGCCGAGGAGATCCGGATCATCGGGCTCTTCGGCAACTTCGCCCAGCACCCGCCTGACCAGGGCCGTGTCGAGAGGGGCGAGATCGAGCCTGATGCAGCGCGACCTGATGGTCGCCAAAAGATTGCCAGGGGCATGGCTGACGACGAGGAAGACGGCGCGGGGCGGCGGCTCCTCGAGAATCTTCAGCAAGGCATTGGCAGCCGTGCTGTTGAGATTGTCGGCGGCATCGACGACCACCACCCGGTAGCCGCCAAGACCGGCCGTGAGGGCGAAAAATGCACCGGGCACGCGCGCATCCTCGGCGGCGATCTCGCGCTTGATCCGCTTGGTCCTTTCATCGAAGCGCGGCTCGACAATGGCGAGGTCGGGGTGGCTGCGGGCTGCCACCAGGCGGGCCACCATGTCGGTCGCCGGCACATCCAGGTTGTCCGGGACCGCGGCCATGCTGGCCGGATCAGGATGGCGCAGCAGGAAGCGCGCGACGCGGTAGGCGAAGGTGGCCTTGCCAATGCCTTGCGGCCCGGCGATCAGGAAGGCGTGATGCAGCCGGCCGGCCGACCAGGCCTCGAGCAGCCGTCGCTCCATGCGCTCATGGCCGTAGAGCACCGTCCGGCGGCGGGGATGATGGGTGCTTTCGCGCGGATCATCGGTCTCGTCGGTCATGCCGGGTCGAGGCGGAGGCTGAGCCGCGACTCGAGCTCGGCCAGAATGGTGGCGAAAACGGCGTCGCGATCGCGGCTCGTGTCGATCACCGCGAAGCGCGCGGGCTCTTCCTGCGCAAGCGCGCGGAAACCGGCCCGCAATGCCTCGTGAAAGGCAAGGCCGCGGCTTTCGAAGCGATCGGGCAGCCCATGCCTGGCACGCGCCCGGGCAAGTCCGGCTTCGGCCGTGACGTCGAGAATGAAGGTGAGATCGGGACGGGTGTCGCCCACCACGGCAGCCTCGAGCGCGGCGATGAGCTTTCGATCGACGCCGCCGACCAATCCTTGATAGACGCGAGTTGAATCCAAGAAGCGGTCGGAAATGACGAAACAGCCGTTCGCAAGAGCCGGGCGGATCACCTTGTCGAGGTGCTCGAGGCGCTGGGCGTTGTTGAGCAGCGCCTCGGACAGCGGTGTGAAGCGGTGTTGGTCGCCGGTGAGCAGGAGCGCCCGGATCGCCTCGCCCTCCGGCGTGCCGCCGGGCTCGCGGGTCAGCACGACCTTGTGTCCGCGCGCCTCCAAATGCTGCGCCAGCCGCGCCGCGTGGGTGCTCTTG
>DATAOT010000044.1:0-60390 GCA_036265615.1 Aestuariivirgaceae bacterium | reverse complement strand
ATGCCCGATGTCGCTCTTGGGCTGAAGAAGAACTGGAAGCAATTCGCCCTGCTCGTCGTCATCAACGCCTTCGTGGGCGGCATGGTCGGGCTCGAGCGGACAGTGGTGCCATTGATCGGCGCAGAGCAGTTCAAGATCGCTTCGAGCACCCTGGTCGTTTCCTTCATCGTCACTTTCGGCGTCGTGAAGGCGTTCTCGAATCTTCTCTCCGGAAGTCTCGCGGACCGATGGGGTCGGAAGCGTGTTCTGGTCCTGGGCTGGCTCGCCGGCCTGCCTGTTCCCTTCATGCTCATCCTTGCACCCAGCTGGACCTGGGTCGTGGCAGCGAATGCTCTGCTCGGGGTCAACCAGGGGCTTGCGTGGTCAATGACAGTGATCATGAAGATCGATCTGGTCGGGCCGAGGTCGCGCGGCCTTGCAGTCGGCGTGAATGAGTTCGCAGGGTATGTCGCCGTGGGGGCGACGGCCTTCCTCACCGGGTTCCTCGCGTCTCGCTACGGTCTTCGGCCTGTTCCGTTCTATCTCGGGATCGGCTATGCGGTGCTGGGCCTCGCGCTATCGGCTCTGCTGGTACGCGATACCCGCGCCCATGTCGCGCTGGAGATGGCCAATCGAAACGGGCCAGTCGAGACGCGCGGCTTCTGGTCCGTGTTCTCGCTTGCGTCCTATGGCAACAAGACCCTTTTCGCGGCATCGCAAGCCGGGCTCGTCAACAATCTCAATGACGGAATGAGCTGGGGCCTATTCCCCTTGTTCTTCGCGAGCTTCGGCTTGGGGGTGGAGCGGATCGGAATCCTGAAGGCGATCTATCCGGCGGCGTGGGGCCTGTTGCAGCTCGCCACCGGGCCGTTGAGCGATCGCCTCGGACGCAAAGGGCTGATCGTCGGGGGAATGTGGGTGCAGGCCGCGGCGCTGTTCCTGACGGCGTTGACGCGGGATTTCGGCTCATGGCTCTTCGGCAGCCTGCTGCTCGGCGTCGGGACCGCCATGGTCTACCCGAGCCTGATCGCGGCCGTGTCGGATGCCTCCTCTCCAGCGTGGCGAGCGCGATCGCTCAGCGTCTACCGGTTCTGGCGCGATCTCGGCTATGCGGTCGGGGCGCTCGCTGCAGGACTCATTGCGGATCGCTTCGGATTTGTCTCTGCCATAGCCGCGATTGCCGCACTCAGTTTTCTCTCCGGCCTGATCGTGGCAATCATGATGCGCGAGAGCCGGTTCAGCGGCTCGGGATAGTAATATTTGACAAAAATTTCGCGGGCACGCGATGACACGGGCGTGCTAGTCTTCCTCGGAACGCCATTCTCGCGGACTGATTGCCTCCGGAACCAGGCGTTGTCGCGTGGCAATCGGTTGATGCCCGGCCCCTCGGGCCTGATGAGGAAAATACAGACCATGACCAGACAACTCGCAATATTGGGCGCGGCAGTGGCATTTTCGATGTCGCTCGGAATGGCGGATGCCAAGGCCGCCGGTCCGGCGGCGACCATCGATGTCGGCGATCCGGTTCTACGACTGGCTCAGTATACCGGCCCTTACGAGGAGCCCGAGGTGGATCAGGGCGGCGGTGGCGGCTATGGCGGCGGCGGTGGCGGCTATGGCGGCGGTGGTGGCGGCTATGGCGGCGGTGGCGGCTATGGCGGCGGCGGCTATGGCGGCGGCGGAGATCGGATCTCCTGTTGGCGGGGCCGTCGGATTGTCGAGAGAAGCGGCTTTTACAGGGTTGCTCCGCGGGACTGCGGGGGGCGCAACTACACCTATTCAGCCTTCCGCAGGGGGCGGCCGTGGATCGTGCGGCTGAATTCCTTCAGCGGTCGCATCATCGCAGCGCGACCGGCAGGCGAGTACTGAGGTCGCGTTTGATCGACCCTTCATCTGAGCCTTGAGCTTCGACCCGCTGTCGCCATAACGGCGATGATCGTGTTGACGGAGATCGAGTAGAGCGGGAACAAGAGATTGGCGAGATCGAATTTGGTGCTCGCGACCAGGCTCAAGATCGTGGCGAAGGTGGTGGCCCAATAGGTGATCGGCGTTTCGCTCGCAGGCTCGCGATAGGTCTTGGCAACCGTCGGGGAGACCGCGAATATTTCGGCGAGCACGCCCAAGACGATCGCCGTCAGAGGATTTTCCGTCCACCACCAGCCAGCCATTGCGGCAAGAGCCATCCCGAGGCAGGCCGCATCAACGACCCCGTATCCGCGCTGTCCAAATGGAACCGCGAGGACGGTGACCACAGCAGTGGACAGGGTCGATGCCACAAGAACCGCAAGCGTCCACGAGGCCCCGGCGGTGAATTGCGCATAGGCCAGGATGGATCCGTTGAGCGTCCAAAGGAACCAGGTCACCACATTGGGTCGCGTGGCGCCTCGCAGGGTATCGCGCATATAGGGGATGATCGCGAAGAAGGTGATCAGACTGGCGATGATCCCGAGAATTCCCCGCCAATCCATATTTCAGAAGCCTCGATCGAAGGGCTCGGGAACGCGCCGCGCCATGGCGTGCCCGAGGGTTCTGTCCGCCATCGACTGTTCGCAAGAAACTGGCAAGGCAAGGCGCGACGTGGAATGTTGGTGCAGCAGAGCAGCGGAGGATGCAATGAAAAAGCAGCATTGGAGTTTTGCGATAGTCGTGCTCGCGTGCCTCGCCGGTTTGCCGAGGCTGGCGCAGGCCGAGGAGGCGGGATCGGTGCCCAATATCGAGGGCAAATGGACCGGCAAGTTCAAGCTCATGCACTGGACCGGCCCTGCCGAGCAGTCGCTGGAGCTGCGCGTGTTCAAGCAGGATGGGCCTTTGATCAAGGGCGAAAAGACCTGGCACATCGCCCCTGGGGGCAGTGCCGGCAATGTCGGGGGGAAGAAGAGGATGAATGCGACCGAATCGCTGGTCGGCGTCATCGGTTTCGATAATGGGCTCTACCTCGCCGAACAGGGGGACAACGGCATCTATACCGGCCGCATCACCGGTCCAGATACGCTCGAGCTCATCTATATCGAGGCGGGAGACCTGGCGACCGCCTATCGGGCGGAGCTGAAGAGAGCGAAGTAGAGTCGCGGCGCCGGAAATCGGCGGACGATACGAGGCACCTTCGCCCCGCGAAGGCTTCACGGAGAGAAGAGAGAATTCCGGGGATGCCCCTCCACTCCGCAAAGCGGTCCGCCCTGTTCACTCGTTGGGTTGGGCGGCAATGATGGCCTCCGGAGCAGCCGGTGGAGCGAGCACCAGCTTGCCTTGCAGGCGCCTGACCTCGAGAGCACGCGTCGGCTCGCCAAGTTTTCCTGGAACGCTGATGGTCACCTTCTGGCCGTCGAGCAGGGTTGCCTCGAACCGCACCGGCAAGCCGGTGTCTCCGTTCGACATGGTGGTCACGACGCGGTAACCATCGGTTTCGTTCGTGTAGTAGACAACCCCCCGGAAGCCGGAGAGATCAATGCTCGCCGCCTGGATTTCGGCGAGCTCACCGGCGCATGCAGGCGTTGTCGCACAGCATAGGGCCGCAAGCCATAGGGACCGGTTCATCGTGGTGCTCCGCATGACAAAGGGTCTAGTCCTGCATTCCACATTGATGCCGGTCATGCTTCCTTTGCTGTGGGAAACCGCACAGTCGTGGAAATTTCCAGCCGTCCTCGGTCAATCATTGCTGCCGCGACGGCCGGCCTCGACCAAGCACGCCGTCGGCCCTGGCCTGAAGATAGGCATAGATGTCGTCGATATAGGGTTCGATGTTGGGATCCTTGGCGAAACCCCGCATGACCGAGGATCCATCGGATTTTCCGTTGCGCACGATGTCGCGGAACGCGGCGATCTCCGGCAATCGATCGATCAAGGCAGGCCCGAAGGTCGAACCGAGACCATCCGAACCGTGGCAGTGATTGCATGAGGCATGGTAGCGCCTATAGCCATTATAGGTCTTGGAATCGACCGATCCGTTGGTGATCCGATAATATTTCGAGGCGTCTCGAGGGGTTTCAGCCGCCGTGGCCACTTGAGAACCACAGACGGCAAAGACCAGGATGGAAACCAAAACGAGGTCAGTCCATCCGCGACCATGACAGATCATTCGTCGAGACATGGGGTGGCTCCGGCCCGGGCAATAATAATCCAACCGGCGGAGCGCTCAATCCGAGCGGCTGGGGTCGGGTGACGGCCGCGGTCGCAAGGAACGCCGCAGCAAGCGCGAAAGAAGGCGTGCGCCGCGGCGCTTGCGCATCGAGGTCTGGCGGCGGGCCTGGCTCGGCTGCCGCTGCAGGGTGAGCTTGCGTTCGTGGAACTCCTCGAGCCCTGGCCGATGTCCGACGCTGATCAGCGTCACGTCGCGGAGCTCATGGCGGAAGAGCTCCATCATCGATCTCTGCGCATCCTCGTCGAGGGCGGAGGTTGCCTCGTCCATGATGACGATATCAGGCTTCAGCACCACGAGCCGGGTGAAGGCAAGCCGTTGCTGCTCGCCGCCGGACAACACCTTGTCCCAGCGTTCCTCTTCATCAAGGCGCGGCAGTAGATGACGCAGCCCGCAGCGGCGCATGGCATCCTTGACCTCCTGATCGTCCACTTGCCGCTTTCTCTTGGTGGAGTAGGTGATGGCATTACGCAGCGTGCCAAGCGGGATGTAAGGGCGCTGCGGCAGGAAGGCGATTTCGGCATCGGGGGGCACGAGGATCTTGCCGGAGCCCCAGGGCCACAACCCGGCAATGGCGCGCACGAGCGTCGATTTGCCGGTGCCGGACTCGCCGGTGAGCAGGACCCGCTCGCCCTTGGCGATCTTCGCGTCGGCGTCCTCGATGACGACGCGGCCGTCATGCTGGCCAACCCATACGCCGCTCAGATGGATGGCATCGTCGGGGCTTTTGTCGACGATGATGCGCTCGTCCGGGGTCTGGCCCACCGAGTGGTCGAGGTCGCTCAGCGCTCCCCGCAACGCCACGACGCGGCTTACCGAGGCCAGCCATTCGGCGACCCGGATGTAGTTCTCGACCAGCCAGTTGAGCGCCAGCTGGACCTGAACGAAGGCGGCAGAGGTCTGCATCATGGAGCCGAGCGTCATCGCGCCGGACAGGTATTTCGGCGCGGCGAGAAGCAATGGGAACACCCCGGCAAGAACCGAATTGCCGTTGATGAACCACGTCATGTGCGCCTGCTGACTGACGACCTCGAGCCAGCGGGCGACGAGGGAGCGCAGCGTGCCGGCAAGCGCCTTCCTCTCATCCTTCTCGCCGCCGATGAGAGCGATCTGCTCGGCATTCTCGCGCACCCGACCAAGCTCGAAGCGCAAGCGCGCCTCTGCTTCGTTCTTGCGCTCGACCTTCTGCACCAGCGGCCTGCCGAGCCGCGCCATGAAGCCGGACATGAACAGCGCATAGAGCAGCGAGGCGAACACCATGTAGCCGGGAATGGTATAGCCGGCGATGGTGATCGAGCCACCGACGCTCCACAGCACGCCGAGAAAGGTGATGGCGAGGAGGCCGGCATTGGTGAGGCCGATGACGAAGTCCACGACCGGCTCGGTGGCGATCCGAGCATCCTCGGCCATGCGGAATTCCGGCGCGTCGATCTCGGGCGCCGAAATGCTCAGCCTATAGAACCGCTGCTCGGCGAGCCAATGCGACACGAGCTCGCCGGTCAACCACTGCCGCCAGGCAACCTGCAGGCGCATGCGGAACTGCACCATGCCGACGGCGACTGCGGCGGCGAGCACGGTGAGCGCGACGAACAGGAACGTCGCCCGGGTCGCCGTCGCCACGTCCTTGCGCTCGAGGGCGTTGAAGAAATAGGCATTCCACCGATTGATGCCGACCTGAACGATGAGATTGAAGATGATGAAGCTGGCCATGCCGCCGGTGAGCAGCCAGGCGCGGCGCCGCGCCGAACCCTTCCAGAATCGTCCGGCGAAACTCAAATAGCTGGCGAGGTCGCGCTCCTCCTCGCTCGAGGGCGGAGCCAGGCTCACATCGACCGGCTGCGGAGGCGGCGTCTTCGATGAGTCCTTGCGGCCTTCCTTCAGGGCGGCGCCCGGTTCGGCCGAGTCGGCTGCTGCTGGCGCGGTCACGACAACCTTTTCGTCGGCACCATCCTCCGCGGCGCCGCCGTTGGTTTTCCGCTCGGTGGCTGGAGCGTTCCGCCCGACGTCTTTGCTTGCACGCGCCATGATTGTCCGAGACTTAGAACGTGGCGAAGTCCGCCAAGTTCCGCGGCAATCGGCGCGCAACAACAGGTTGCATGGCAGGAGTCGTCATTCGTAATCTCATCGCGCGGCGGCGGGAAGCGCGTCCTCGGGTGCGGTCGGCTCGGTGAAGCTTCCCTCGGCCACCATGGCTGCGAAGGCGCCCTTCCTGACGACCAGCTCGCGGAAGGTGCCACGTTCGGTGATCCGGCCGTCTTCGAGGACGAGGATCAGGTCGGCATCGGCGACGGTCGAGAGGCGGTGGGCAATGATGAAGGTGGTGCGGCCCTGCCGCAGCACATCAAGAGCGCGCTTGATGCGGCCCTCGGTCTCGACGTCGAGCGCGCTCGTCGCCTCGTCCAAGATGAGGATCGGGGCATCCTTGAGGATGGCGCGGGCAATGGCGAGGCGCTGGCGCTCGCCACCGGAAAGGGAAGCGCCGCGCTCGCCGATGACGAAGCCATATCCGCCGGGCTTGCGGATGATGAAGTCATGCGCTTCGGCAAGCCTGGCCGCCCGCTCGATCTCGTCATCCGTGGCATTCGGCCGGCCGATGCGCAGATTTTCGGCGATGCTGCGGTTGAACAAGCCGGCGTCCTGGAAGACCACCGCAATGGCGCTGCGCAACGATGTGAGCTTGACGTCGCGAATGTCGATGCCATCGATGGTGATGCGACCGCGGTCGGGATCGCGCAGACGCTGCAAAAGCGCAAGCGTGGTGGTCTTTCCCGATCCGGTGCGGCCGACCAGCGCCACGGTCTTCCCGGGCGCCGCCTCGAAATCGAGATGGTGGACGCCGAAATGACCATCGGGAAAGGCGAAGGAGAGTTCCTCGTAGCGGACCCGCCCCCCGACGTTCGACAGGGCTGGCGCGCCGGGCCGGTCGGTGACCAGGCTCGGCGTGTCGATGAGATCGAAATAGGTGTCGATGGCCGGCTTCTGATTGAAGAGGCCGAGAATGAAGCGCGACAGCTGATCGAGCCGTGAGATCAGGATGGTGGCCAGGGTGACGAAACCCACCACCTTGCCGACCGACAGTTCGCCACGCTGGACCAGCAGAGCACCGAGCGCGACGATGGCGACGACGGTCACGGTGGATGCGGCACGCGTCAGGACGGTGACGACGGCCCACCAGGTCAGGACCGGGTACTGCGCCGCCAGCAGATCGCGCATCAGGTCTTTCAAGGCAGTGGCCTCGGCCTCGAGCCGGGTGAAGCTCTGGACCACCGTGACATTTCCGAGCACATCGCCGACGCGCCCCGTCAAGTCGCGATGATAGCGCTCGACTTCGGCCTGCTGGCCAATCGTATGCCGGAACGCAAAGATGTTGGCGGACAGGTAGATGACGCCCAGCACGACCAGCACCGCGGCGATCGGCAGGCTCATCGACATGGCCATGGGAACCAGGAACGTGACGCTGACAATTGCGGCGAGATGTTCGCGCATGAAGGCAAGCCACAGCCCAAAAAGAGAATCGGTGCCCTGCTGGATCGCCCGGATGACGGCTCCCGTTCCTTTCCTGGCATGAAAGCTGAGCGGCAGAGTGATCGCCTGCTCGAAGGCGGTGCTCATGGCGATGAGGCGCCGGCGATGGGCGAGCCGATCGGCCGCGACCGCCACAATCACGCCGGCTATGATGCCGAACAGCCCGAGCGCCGCCCAGGTGGCGATCATCCAGGAGGTGACCGTCCCGGTGGTGAGCGCATCGACCACCCGACCCCACAGGTAGGCTTCACCGAGCGGGACGATGCCGACCACCACGTTCGATATCACCAGGGCTGCCACGAGACCCTTCTCGGGTCCGAGCACGTTGAGAGCCCGCCAATAGGTCTGCCACAGGGTCATCCCGGGCATGATGCGTCATTCAGTTGGCCCGGCGCAAAGGAAGAAACGAGGCGACGACGGCGGCGGCGAGGGTCATCCAGGTTTTGCCGAGCACCTGACCGATGAGATAATCGAGCGAACCGAAGGCCAGATAGAGGAAGACGGCGCTGTCGACAATCGAGCCGACGACTCCCGAAGCGAGAACGGCGAGAGGGCGGTTCTGATGCCGAAGGGGGGCATAAACGAACAGGTCGGCCGATTCCGAAAGCAGAAACGCGGTGCCGGAGGCAAGCGCCAGGGCAGCCGGTGCGATGAACACCGAAAGGGCCGCGCCGGCGAGGATGGCGAGAAACACCACCCGGGAATTGTAGCGTTCGTGAACGGCATCGCGCAAAGCCAATGCCAGACCGATCAGGACCACGCCCGAGGGTGCCTGAAAACCGAAACCCACCGGAATGGTGCACGGGCCGCCGGAGCTGCAGTCACCGACGTGGCTGATCATCCAGTTGGCGGCAGGAATGGTGAGGAGAAAGGCAGCAATGATCAGCATGGCGGGTCGATCCGGCTCCACAAAGGCAAGACCACGTCGGACTCATAAGGGCGGGGGTTCAATGGCCGGTTCCGACCGTCCGACAAGCTACTGGCCGCCGGCAATCTCCTCGCGGGCAAGCTCGGCGATGAGGGCATCGGCAAAGGCACGCGCCGATGCCGCGACGTCGCCGGGCGCGGGCAGTTCGACCTGTCGCGACAGGATGCCCTGCATGGCCATTGCCGAAAAGAACTCGCGTCGGGTTCGTTCATCCATGTTGGGCTCCAGAGTGGGTTTTGACATGACGGCACGAGGCACCTTAAGCTTTCTTAACGCCGCCACGGGGTTCGGCAAGTCCCTTGAATCGCGTCGGCCTCTTTCAGGAAAGGATATGACATGGCCATCACGGGCGGCTGCCATTGTGGCTCCATCCGCTATGTCGCCGAGGGCAAGGCGATCAATCACGCGCTGTGCCATTGCACGGACTGCCGGCGCAGTGCCGGGGCGCCGATGGTCGGCTGGACCATGTATCCGATTGCGGCAGTGACGGTAACCAAGGGTACGCCCAAGATCTACAAATCGTCCGAGAACGGCAGGCGGCATTTCTGCGCCGAGTGCGGCACCGGCCTGTTCTATACGAACGAGGTGACGCTGCCGGGCCTCATCGACGTTCAGAGCGCGACCTACGACAATCCCGACGCGGTGCCGGCGCAAGCGCATATCCAGGTGGCGGAACGCATCGGATGGATGGAGCGGGCGCATGAGCTGCCGAGCTTCGAGCGGTTCCCCTCATCGTCGTCAACCTGATGGTGACCAGCGCCGGGGTGCTGCTGTTCAAGCGCGAGGGCGATCGGCCGGCGGTGCTGCTGGTTCACCCGGGCGGCCCGTTCTGGGCCAAGCGCGATCTTGGAGCGTGGTCGATCCCCAAGGGCGAGATGATGGAGGGGGAGGAGCCGGAGGCGGCGGCGCGGCGCGAGTTTGCCGAGGAGCTCGGGATCGCGTTCGAGGGGCCGTTGAGCCTGCTTGGCGAGGCGGCGATGGCGAGATCCAAACGGGTCATCGTCTTTGCCGGCGAGGGGCATATCGATTGCGCGGCGATCCGCAGCAACAGCTTCGAAATCGAGTGGCCGCCGAAGAGCGGGCGGCGACAGAGCTTCCCGGAGGTCGATCGCGCCGAATGGTTCGGGCTCGATCAGGCGCGCGACAGGCTGCTCAAGGGCCAGCATGTCTTCCTCGACCTGCTGGCGCGGCGGCTCTAGCGGCTGATGGGCGGCGCGCGGTCGGCGGCGAGCACGACGGGCTCGCCGTGCGGGGTGTCGAGATGGGCGCGGCGCCAGGCACTGATGCGGTCGGGCATCAGGCATGAGATCTCCGGCGCATGCTGGGCAAGAAGCTGGTCCAAGGCCACCAGCGCCGAGCGGTAATAGGTGGCCGGCGTGTCAGGCGCGCCATGGTGGCCGGCCTCGGCAAGGGCGGCGCCGAGGGCCGAGGCCCAATCGGCGGCAGTGAACAGGCCGCGCCCCAGCAGCGCATCGGCAATGGCGAGCACCTCGGCCTGCCACGGCTCGGCGAACAGCGGACCCTCGTCCGATCGCAATGGTGCCACGGCTTGATCACGCAGGGGCAAGGTAGCTCTCCCATAGATCGAGACAGATGCGATCGCGGAGCCCCGCGGCATCGGGCCACAGCTCGGTGGCGGCGAAGGAAACGGTGTAGAGCGGCTCGGCATAGCCCTCGCCATCGATATTGCGGTCGGGGAGCACATGGGCGCCATGCTCGTGCTCGACCGTGCCCTGGCGGCCGCGCGCATAAAGCGGCAGGCGGGTGTGGCCCGGCGCTCCGTCGCGGCGGGTCACGACGCGGTCCCCGACGGCAAAGCGGGGGGCGCGGTCGATCGGCCGATCGTAGCGGATCGTGGTGCGCTTGGCGGCGGCAACCGCCGCGGCCGTCATCGGCGGTGCAAGGTCGGGGGAGTTACCCGCCGCCTTGCCGCTCGCGATCTCGGCAACGGTCGCAACACCGCTGTCGATCAGCAGCGCGGCATAGGTCTGGAGCCATTGATCGTAATAGGCCCGCGTCAGGTAATCCACCGGCGCGATCGACTCGCGGGCAAAGCGGAAGCGGTCGATGGTCCAGCCGGACGGGCGAGACATGGCCCAGACAATGCCGAGCAGGCGCGCCTCCCAGGCAGCGTGGAAGGGCTCGTCCGGCTCATCGGTGACGATCGGGCCGAACCCCTGGCGGCCGCCGAGATCGTGGATGCTGTCCATCAGGGTCTCCCGGAGCGGTCGGCGCGCAACGTCCGCTGGGTGCCGATCATGGCATTGCGGGTGACGAGGCCGGCGAGCTCAGCCTCGCTCCAGCCCTCCGTGCCCGGCGGACGCTCGGGCAGAACCATGTAGCGCAGCTCGGAGGTGCTGTCCCATACCCTGATTTCGACCTGCTCCGGCATGATCTCGCCGAACTCGGCGAGCACCGCACGCGGCTCGCGGACGGCGCGGGCGCGATAGGCTGCCGATTTGTACCAGTTGGGCGGAACGCCGAGAACCGCGTGGGGGTAGCAGGAGCACAAGGTGCAAACGACCATGTTGTGAATGGCGGGCGTGTTCTCGACCACCTTGAAATGGCCGCCGGCCCAGCCCTCGAAGCCAAGCTCGACGATGACGCGGGCGCCGTCGCCCAACAGGCGCTGCTTGAAGGCCGGATCGAGCCACGCCTTGGCGACGAGGGTGGCTCCCCGCTTCGGCCCGATCTCCTCCGTGTAGACGGCGATCCAGGCATCGACCGCTTTGGGGTCGAGCATCCCCTTTTCGACGAGCAGGCTCTCCAGCGCCTTGACGCGCAAGGCCGGCTCGGATGGCAGATGCCGGTGGAGCTCCTCGTGGATGTCGGCGAAGCGGTGGGGGTCGTCATGCGCCATCAGCGGTCTTCGTCCTTCTGCCGAAATCGCGATGGGCAAAGTCTAGCGTGGCGTCAGGCCCATGTCACTTTCGCCGGCGCTAGACGGGGGCTTCGGCGGGCAGGACGAGAGCGACAACAGCGGCATAGTGGCAGGCAGCTGCCAGAAGCACGAAGACGTGCCACAGCGCATTCTGGAAGCGCAGGCGGTGCCACAGATGAAAGATGACGCCGACCGAATAGAGGACCCCGCCAGTGATCAGCAGCATCGGCGCGGAGGCCGGCAGTTCGGTGGTGATGGGCTTGAAGGCGACGAGTCCACTCCAGCCGAGCCCGAGATAGAGGGCAATGGAAAGACGATCGAGATGGCCGGGCCAGGCCAGCTTCAGGGCGACGCCGAGCAGCGCGATCAGCCAGACGAAGGCAAGCAGGCCGTGCGAAATCAGGGGCTCATGCAGCTGGATCAGAAAGGGCGTGTAGGAGCCGGCGATGAGCAGAAAAATCGCCGAATGGTCGAAGCGGCGGAGGATCCATTTGGTGGCCGAGATCGGCCACAGATTGTAGGCGGCTGACACGAGGAGTCCGGTGATCAGACAGATGACATAGATGATGACGGCGATAACGGTCGGGGGTGCGGCAAAACGAACGGCCAATGCGATCAGCGTGGCGCCGGCGCCCAGAGCGGCCGTTGCGCCAAGCACATGGACGATCGCGTCGGCGATGGTCTCGGCACGGTTATATTGCCATCGTAGGAACAGGGGCTTGCCCTCCTCGTCGAGCCAGCGGCTGTATGTCGGCTTACGCATTACCGTCAATTCCTCCGTCCGATCCGGGCAAGAAGAAGGCGGCAAGCTCGGCGATCGTCTCATCAGGATTCTGCTCCGGAAAGAAATGACCGCCGGCAATCGCCCGGCCGACGACGGCGGGCGCCCATTGCCGCCAGATGCCGAGAGGGCCGCCCACCGATTCATACCAGCGATCGAGGCCGCCGCCCTTGCTCCACAGCGCCAGCGTCGGACAGGCGATGCGGCGGCCAGCAGCCTGATCGGCCCTGTCCATCGCATCGTCAATGGTGACGGAAGCCCGGTATTCCTCGCATACGGCGTGGACTGTCGCGGGATTGGCGAGGGCTGCGACATAGGCAGCCCGCAAGGCAGCAGGGAAGCAGGCGGGATCGGAGCCCCATTGGCCGAGCGCATCATCGACCACTGCCGCCGGATCGGCAAGGATCAGCCGCTCGGGCAAGGGCTCGGCCTGCGACAGCAACGACCAGGGCCAGAAGGTCAGGGCGGAGGAAACGCTGGTCCGCGCGAGGACATCGCCGGTCGGGATGATGTCGAGCACCGCCAGGCGATCCACCCGGCCCGGATGATCGATGGCCAGCCGGTAGGCGACGCGGCCGCCGCGGTCATGGCCGGCAATGGCGAAGCGGCGAAATCCCTGTTGCTCCATCATCGCGATCATGTCTCGGGCCATGGCTGCCTTGGCATAAGGGGCATGATCGGAGGTCGATGACGGCTTGCCGCTCGAGCCATAGCCGCGCAGATCGGGGCAGATGACGGTGAAGTCGCGGGCGAGGACCGGTGCGACGCGATGCCACATGAGATGGGTTTCGGGGAAGCCGTGGAGGAGCAGGAGCGGCGGCCCATCGCCGCTGCGGCGCAGGAAGATCGTGGTCTCGCCGATGTCGGCAACCGTGCTTGTGAAACCATCCAACATCTACGGCCTGGTCCCCAGGGCGGCGGTGAAAGAACATCACCGCGGCATCGCCGATGATGCGGTGGAGAGATGCCCCGGTCCAACACAGCGAGACGAGCACGGAAAGGGCCCGCGTGCCTTGTCCCTCGCGGCATTGCTGTCGAATATTGTCGAGATCATGTCTTTTGCGCAATCTGGTCGGTGAAGGCACTGCAATCCCGCTCATGACCAGGGGCTCGCTCGTGACCGACGATTATCTCGCGCAGTTCGAATCCGCCTGGCGACCCCTCGACCCGCAGCAGGCGGCGGTTCTCGCCATGATCTATCGGCGCTATCGCGGCACGCGTCCGGTCCATCAATCGTCACCTGCCGAGGCGCGAGCGCTCGATCGAGATTTCAGCTTCTTCATCAGCGCCGGAGCGCCGGCGCTTCCCCATGTTGCGGAGCGGCTGATCGCAGCGCCGAGCGGCCAGATCCGGCTCAGGCTCTACGATCCCGGCGTGCCGGCGCCGGCGCCAGCCATCCTGTTCATTCATGGCGGCGGCTTCGTCACCTGCGACATCGACGTCTATGACGGAACGGCGCGGCAGCTCGCGCATCGCTGCGGCATGCGGCTAATCGCAGTCGATTACGGGCTCGCGCCCGAGCACCCCTTCCCGCTGCCGCTTCACGACTGCATCGCAGCCGTGCGCCATGTCGAACGGCATGGGGCGGAATTCGGCGTCGATGCCGGGCGGCTGGTGCTCGCCGGTGATTCCGCCGGCGCCAATCTGGCGCTCGCGACGGCGATGGCGCTGCGCGATGAAGGGCGCAGCCCGATCCGGGCCGCGGCCTTGATCTATGGCTGCTATTCGACCAACACCGCGACACCGTCATACCGCGACTATGGGGGCGGCGCCTATCTGATGAGCACCGCCGACATGGTGTGGTACTGGCGGCATTATCTCGTCGAGGGGAAAGGTCTCGGCGACCCGCTTGCCGAGCCATTGCTCGGCAAGCTCGAGGGTCTCCCGCCGCTCCACATCAGCGCTTCGGAATTCGATGTGCTGCGCTCGGATTCGGAGGAGCTCCGGGGGAAGGTCGAGGCCGCCGGGGGCGTCGTCAGCTATGAGCTGTGGCGCGGAATGATCCATGCAAGCCTCAATCTCGCAGGCTGGATAGAGGCAATGGGACCGCATGTCGATGCGATCGGTCGGTTTCTCAGGGAGAAGGCAATAGGCAATAGGCAGTGATGGGTTTCTTCCCTACTGCCTACTGCCTTACTTCACCGGCAACATCAGGTGCTCCCAGGGGGTGCCGGGCCACATGACATAGGGCTCGTGCGTATTGGGGTTCTCGCCCTGGCGGGGATAGGCCTTGGCGGCGTCGCCGACATTGAAGATCATCACATGCGGCCCGGTGTCCACCCATTTGGCGCCGGGTTTCGGTCCCTCGGCGTGGGGATCGGTGTTGCTGGCATCGGAGCCGCCCTTGAGCATGTAGCCGAAACCGATGACGCCGGCCGGCGGCGTGGTCTTGCTCATCCAGGCCTTCGCCCATTGCATGCCGCCCTCATCGAGGCACATGGGATCGTTGCCCGGGCTCTTCGGATTGTCCGGCATGCAGGTGAAGTTGTTCTTGCCCTTGCGCAAGGTGCGCATCTGCATCTTGTCGTCGAAGCCGACGATGGTGGCGTCCTTGGCCACCGCTTTCGGCGCAGCGGACATTGCATTCTTGATCAGTTGCGCATCGTTTGCGCCAAACGAACCGCTCGCGGTTCCGGCCAGAAGGACGGCCGCGGCGAGTGGAATAAAAACAGCATGACGGTGCATTGCTTCCTCCGCAAATGGCCACCGGAGACCTGTGAGCGAGGCGCGGGGACGCGCCCCGAGACGCTAAACGCAACAAACACGCCCCCGCGGTCAGCCGGGGAGCGGGGTCTCTCCTCGACCGACTGCCAATAAATTCAGGACCATAGACGAAAGTTCAACCCCGGCCCTGACGGCGATCGAGGCGGTTGAAGGTGCGGAGCGATAAACGGCCCTTGGACCGACCGCCCCGCACCAAGTCTGACATGCGGGCGCGTGTACTCCACCACGCGCCCACACGACCAGCCAGGAGGGGGTCCTCACGCTGGCAAAGCCAAACTTAGAGCGTATCCACCGCTTCGGACAGCCACAAAATGGTTGCAGCAGCGATTCGGCCCGCCACTCACGGATGTGGAAATCGGCGGAACCGGGAGCCAAGGCTACGCATTGGGGAGGTCGACGCCAGTTTTCTGACCAAGAGGTTCCGATGTTGGAGGGATTGCCTTTGGCTCTGGCACTGGGTGGGCTTGGTGCCATCGTGGCCGCCGACCTCTATGTCCGCACGGTGTGCGAGCTCGAACGATGGAAGGCGCGGCGCCGACGCTGAGTGTGCTCTGACCCGCAAGCCAGACCATTGCCGGTTGCGAACCGGCTCGGATAAAACAGGATCGCTTTCGACGCTGACGCTGGAAGGGATCTCAAATGTCCGAGGGGAAGTTCTACAAAGTTCCCGGCACATGGAAGAAGCATGCCTATTTCGACGCCGAAGGTTATCAGGAGACCTACCAGCAGTCGGTCAAGAACCCCGACAAGTTCTGGGGCAAGCACGGCAAGCGCCTCGATTGGTTCACGCCTTACACCAAGGTGAAGAACACTTCCTTTGCCATTCCCGATGTCAGCATCAAGTGGTTCGAGGACGGCGTCACCAATGCCGCCTACAACTGCGTGGACCGGCACCTCGAGAAGCGCGGCGACCAGACCGCGATCATCTGGGAAGGGGACAATCCCTACGACGACAAGAGGATCAGTTATCGCGAGCTTCATGACCATGTGTGTCGGCTCGCCAATGTGCTGAAGAAGCACGGGGTCAAAAAGGGCGACCGCGTCACCATCTACATGCCGATGATCCCCGAGGCGGCCTATGCCATGCTCGCGGTGGCGCGGATCGGGGCCATCCATTCGGTGGTGTTCGGCGGCTTCTCGCCGGAAGCGCTCGCGGGCCGCATCGAGGACTGCGCCTCGGATTTCGTCATCACCGCGGACGAGGGTGTGCGGGGCGGACGGCGGGTGCCGCTCAAGGCCAATACCGACGAGGCGCTCAAGAAAGCGGACCGCCGGGCCAAAGTTCTGGTGGTGCGGCGGACCGGCTCGCAGGTGCCGTGGGATGCCGACCGCGATCTCTGGTACCACGTCGAGATGGCGCAAGTCTCATCCGAGTGTGCGCCAGCCAAGATGAAGGCGGAGGATCCGCTGTTCATACTCTATACCAGCGGCTCGACGGGCAAACCCAAGGGAGTCCTGCACACGACTGGCGGTTATCTCGTCTACGCATCGATGACCCATCAATATGTCTTCGACTACCATGACGGCGACATCTATTGGTGCACCGCCGATGTCGGCTGGGTCACCGGTCACAGCTACATCGTCTATGGGCCGCTCGCCAATGGCGCGACGACGCTGATGTTCGAAGGCGTGCCGAACTATCCCGATGCAGGGCGGTTCTGGCAGGTCGTCGACAAGCACAAGGTCAACATCCTCTATACGGCGCCGACGGCCATTCGGGCGCTGATGGGCGCGGGTGATCATTTCGTGACCGCCTCGTCGCGCAAGTCGCTGAAGCTGCTCGGTTCCGTCGGCGAGCCGATCAATCCGGAGGCATGGCTGTGGTATTACCATGTGGTGGGCGATGGCCGCTGTCCCATCGTCGACACCTGGTGGCAGACCGAGACCGGCGGCATCATGATCACGCCGCTGCCCGGCGCCATGGCGCTGAAGCCTGGCTCGGCCACGCTGCCGTTCTTCGGCGTCAAGCCGGCCGTGGTCGACAATGAGGGGCGGCTGGTCGAGGGAGCCGGCGAAGGCAATCTGGTGCTCACCGATTCCTGGCCCGGCCAGATGCGCACGGTCTATGGCGACCACAAGCGCTTCGTCGAGACCTATTTCTCAACCTACAAGAACTCCTATTTCACCGGCGATGGCTGCCGGCGCGACAAGGACGGCTATTACTGGATCACCGGCCGGGTCGACGACGTCATCAATGTTTCGGGTCATCGCATGGGGACAGCCGAGGTCGAATCGGCGCTGGTCGCGCATCCCAAAGTCTCGGAAGCGGCGGTGGTCGGCTATCCGCACGATCTCAAGGGCCAGGGCATCTATTGTTATGTGACGCTGATGGCCGGCAATGAGGGAAGCGAGGCATTGCGCAAGGAGCTGGTGCAATGGGTGCGCAAGGAGATCGGCCCGATCGCTTCACCCGATCTCATCCAGTTCGCGCCGGGACTGCCGAAGACTCGATCGGGCAAGATCATGCGACGGATCCTGCGCAAGATCGCCGAAGACGATTTCAGCAATCTTGGCGACATCTCGACGCTGGCGGATCCTTCCGTCGTCGAGGAGCTGATCAACAATCGGCAGAATCGGGCAGTAGGCAATAGGCAATAGGCAAGGCGGTGATGGGTGTTCTTCCCTACTGCCTGCTGCCTTTCAGCATTGGTTAGAAAGTTTCACGTATTTGTGACTCCGACCCGTCTTGCGAAAGACTGGTGTGATTGCTGAATCGGGACGAGGGGATTCAAGGAGCGCAAATCGAAATGAATCGGCGTCAGTTCCTTGTCGCTGCGTCGGCGGCACTCGTATCGAGCAGCGTCGCTCCACAGGCTTTCGCCATGAGCGGGGATCGCGACTACAGCTTCAATTTCGGGTCAGTCTTCAACACGCGGCAAGCGAGCCGCTATCGCGGCAAGGAGATCGTTGCTTTCAAGACCAAGGAGGCGCCCGGAACGGTGATCATCAATACCGGCGAGCGGCGACTCTATTACGTGCTGCCGAGCGGCAAGGCCATTCGCTATGGCATCGGAGTCGGGCGACAGGGCTTCGAATGGTCGGGCGTGGCGCAGATCGGCTTCATGAGAAGCTGGCCCGAATGGCATCCACCGAAGGAGATGATCGTGCGGGAGCTCAGGCAATATGGCCGGCGGCTGCCCGACGTGATGCCGGGCGGGCCGGAGAATCCGCTGGGCGCGCGGGCGCTCTATCTCTATCAGGGCAACCGCGACACGCTTTATCGCATTCACGGGACGAACGCGCCGCAGACCATCGGGCAGGCGATGTCGTCAGGCTGCATCCGGATGCTGAACGAGGAGGTCATCGATCTGCATGACCGGGTCCGCATCGGCACCAAGGTGATCGTGATCTGAACCTGACGACACCATGCTCTAGGCGTCGGCGCGGCGTGCCATGAGGCGCAGGCCGCCGACGGCGCCGGCGGCAAAGAGGCCGGCCATCACCGCGTAGAAATCCTCAAGCCCGTCGGCGAGGTCGGCGCCAAGCACCGCGACCTTGGCCGGGCGGGCGTCGCGGAAAGCCTGAAGGCGGCTTGCGGTAAAATCACGCCAGAGCTCTGTCTGATCCTCCGATTCGACGATCGCGAAGCCGGCCTCGGCGAGATCGCCGGCATAGCGGTCGCGGTCCGGCAGATAGGGGCACATGACCTTGGTGGCAAGTGCCGCGGCCTCGGCCGAGGATGGCTGGCGCAACGCGATGAAGTCCTCGATATAAAGCGAGCCGTGCGGTGCGAGGCTTGTGGCGATGACCGAAAACAGCCGGCGGCGGTCGGGGATGTGCAGGAAGCACAGGAAGGAGACGGCATGATCGAAGGGTGCGCCCGGCGGCGGACCATCGAGAATGTTGGCGCAGAGATGGCGCACCCGGCCGGCGAGCCCGGTCCGGGCGGTGAGGGACATCGCCAGGGCGTCGAGGTCGGACTGAAGCTCGAGCGCGGTGACCTCGGCACCGGTGCTTTCGGCAATCCAGCGCGCTGGCCCGCCGACGCCCGAGCCGATCTCGATCACCTTGTCGCCGGCAGCGATGCCGCAGTCGCGGATGGCCCGGTCGACCGCCGACGTGCCGCAATAATGCAGGTGGTCGAAGGGAGCGAGATCGCGGACAGTCAGGGCCTGATCGATGGTGAAACCGGCAGCCTCGAGCTCCTTGTGCAGCCTCTCGACCCGGTCATAGAGCCGCATCGATTTCATCGCGTTCCTGGACGTGTCCATTGCTGCCGACCGCTCGTCCGCTTTCATAAGTCTCGATTATCGCTGCTATTCGGGGGCGATGGTAGGGGGAAGAGGCGTCAAGGATCATGAACATGGTCAACATCAATCCCGGCAACACTCTCGTGCCTTTGGCGCTGGCGGCCGTGGCGCTCGTGCTCCTGCTCGGCTTATGGAACATGATGCGGGGAGGCAATCCGAGCCGGTCCCAGTCGCTGATGCGGTGGCGGGTCATGCTGCAATTTATCGCCATCATCGTCATCATGGCGACCCTGTGGCTGATGGGGCGGTAGGAGGCAGCGGGCAGTAGGCAATAGGGAGATTCTCCTCTCGGGAGGGGCGCTGCCTATTGCCCAATGTCGACTGCCTGGATCTTGCGGCAGCCTGCCCCATCTTCCATATCTTGGCCCGAACGGGCGTCAATCGGGCGTCAAAGGATGGATAGAATGAGCGATTTCTCTGTCGAGAGGGCCGTCATGCCAGCGACCATTGCCCGCAACGAGCAGATCGTCCGGCGAAGCTTCTGGCAGAAGGTGGCGCGAACCTTCGCGTATCTGCCGTTCGCAACCAATCTGGCGGCGGCCTGGTATTGTGCCTTCGATGCCCAAACGCCGCTCAAGGTAAAGGGCATCCTGCTGGCGGCGCTGGCCTATTTCGTGATGCCGTTCGACATCATACCCGACATGATCCTCGGCCTCGGCTTCACCGACGACATGACGGTGCTGATCACCGCATTGAGCCTGATCCAGACCCATATGAAACCCGAGCACTCCGAAAAGGCGCGCGAAACCATCGCGCGGCTCAAGGCCGGCACCTTCACGCCGCCAAGCTGAGTGCCGGCGGGCTGGCAATCTTCTCGGTTTTTGGCCTATAAGCCTCGATCATGAACGCCCTTTCCGGCATGCCGTTCTGGAAGATGAACGGCCTTGGCAACGACTTCGTGGTGCTCGATGCACGCGGAGCAAAGCCGGCCGTCAGCCGGGACGCGGTGCGGCGCATAGCCGATCGCAAGTCGGGCATCGGCTGCGACCAGCTGATCGTGATGGTGCCCTCGGATGGCGCCGATGTCCGCATGCGGATCTGGAACCGCGACGGCGAGGAGGTGGAAAGCTGCGGCAATGCCTCGCGCTGCGTTGCCGACCTCGTCCTCGGCGAGACCGGCGCCTCATCGGTGACGATCGAGACGCTGGGCGGCCTGCTTCATTGCAGCCGCGACGGGGCGGGAATGATCACCGTCGACATGGGCCGCCCGAGATTTCGCTGGGACGAGATCCCGCTGTCGGAGCCATTCCACGATACGCGGGCGATCGAGCTCCAGGTCGGCCCGCTGGACCGGCCGGTGCTGCATTCGCCAGCGGTGGTCAATGTCGGCAACCCGCACTGCATCTTCTGGGTCGAGGACCTCGACAGCGTCGATCTCGGGGCGGTCGGACCGATGCTCGAGCATCATCCGCTGTTCCCCGAACGGGCAAATATCTCGCTCGCCCGCATCGTTGCGCCCGACCACATCGCGCTCAGGGTATGGGAGCGCGGTGCCGGCTTGACGCGGGCCTGCGGCACCGCAGCCTGCGCTGCCGCGGTGGCGGCGGCGCGCAAGCGGCTGACCGGGCGCAAGGTGACGGTAACGCTGCCGGGCGGCGATCTCGCCGTCAGCTGGCGCGAGGATGACGATCACATGCTGATGCGGGGGCCGGTCGCCTATGAATGGCGTGGAGTGGTGCCCGAATTCGCAGCGGAGCCTTAGGCAATGACCGGCTTCGAGGTGGTGAATTTCGGCTGCCGGCTCAATGCCCATGAGGCCGAGATGATCAAGGCCATGGGCGAGGCGGAGGGGCTCGACAGGACGGTGGTGTTCAACACCTGTGCAGTGACCGCCGAGGCGCAGCGGCAGGCGCGCCAGGCCATCCGGCGGGCGCGGCGGGCCGATCCGACGGTCAGAATCGTCGTGACGGGCTGTGCCGCGCAGATCGACCCGGAATCCTTTGCGAGGCTCGAGGCGGTCGATCTGGTGATCGGCAATGCCGAGAAATCGGAGGCGACGACCTGGCGGAAGCTGAAGCTCGGCCTCCTCGATGAGGAAAGAATCCTGGTCAACGACATCATGTCGGTGAAGGAGACGGCGCTGCACCTCATCGATGGATTTGGCGAGCGGGCGCGGGCCTTCGTGCAGATCCAGAATGGCTGCGACCACCGCTGCACCTTCTGCATCATTCCCTTCGGTCGCGGGCCGTCGCGCTCGGTCGGGGCCGGGATCGTGGTCGAGCAGATCCGTCGGCTCGTCGAGAGCGGCGTCAGCGAGGTGGTGCTGACCGGGGTCGATGTGACGTCATGGGGCGGCGATCTGCCGGGGCGGCCGCGGCTCGGCGATCTCGTCAGGCGAATTCTCAAGCTGGTCCCGGAACTGCCGCGGCTCAGGCTGTCGTCGATCGATTCGATCGAGGTCGATCACAGCCTGAGGGCGGCAATCGCCGAGGAACCGCGACTGATGCCGCATCTCCATTTGTCGCTGCAGGCGGGCGACGACCTCATCCTCAAGCGGATGAAGCGGCGGCACCGCCGCGGCGATGCGATCGCCTTCTGCACGGCGCTCAGGCGGCTCAGACCCGATATTGCGTTCGGTGCCGATCTCATTGCCGGCTTTCCGACCGAGAGCGATAGGCATTTCGAAAATTCGCTCAGGCTCATCGGGGAGTGCGGGCTCAGCTTCCTCCATGTCTTTCCCTATTCGGCGCGGCCGAGCACGCCGGCGGCCCGGATGCCGCAAGTGCCGGCAGCGCTGATCCGCGAGCGGGCGGCGCGGCTGCGGGCAGCGGGCGAGGAAGCGCTGCAGAGCTTTCTTGCCGCAGAAATCGGGCGGCGCCGTGCGGTGCTCGTCGAGCGCCCGGGCTTCGGGCGCACCGAGCATGCGGTGGGGGTGAGGCTCGCCGACCGCGGGCTGCCCCCGGGCCGCATCATCGAAAGCGCGATCATTGGCCGCAGCGGAGCCGAGCTCCAGGCATGACCGGCGGCGGCACAAGCGGAGGCGGTTTCTTCCGCCGGCTGTTCGTGCGACTGACCGGAGATGCCGGTCAGCCGGCACCGGAGCCGCAGCCGGAGGCGGCCCAGCCGGGGCCGGAGCCGATTGCCCCGGAGCCGCCCAAGCCGATTCTCCCGGAACCGCCCAAGCCGATTGCCCCGGAGCCGCCAAAGCCGGAGCCTGTACCGCCGCCAGCTCCGCAGCAGGGTTGGTTCGATCGGCTGTCGAGCGGGCTCACCAAGTCGTCGCGCCAGCTCAGCAGCAGTCTGAGCGAGCTCTTCACTCATCGCCGGCTCGATCAGGCGACGCTCGACGAGCTGGAGGAGGTGCTCATTCAGGCCGATCTCGGTCCGGACCTGGCAGCGCGGATCGCGGCGGCGATCGGGCTGGGGCGGTTCCAGAAGGAGATCGCGCCCGAAGAGGTGCGGCGGGTGCTGGCTGAAGAGGTCGCCAAGGTCCTGCAACCGGTGGAAATTCCGCTGCAGTTCGGCAGCGAGCGGCCGTATGTGATCCTGGTCGTGGGGGTGAATGGCTCGGGCAAGACCACCACCATCGGCAAGCTCGGCGCAATCGCCGTGCGGGAAGGCTTCAAGGTGATGCTGGCGGCCGGCGACACGTTCCGCGCGGCGGCGATCGAGCAGCTGCAGATCTGGGGCGAGCGCATCGGGGCGCGGGTGATTGCGCGACCGACCGGCTCGGACGCGGCGGGGCTCGCCTTCGACGCGCTGAAGGAGGCGCAGGCGGAGGGCAGCGACATTTTGTTCATCGACACTGCGGGCCGGTTGCAAAATAAGCGCGACCTGATGGCCGAACTCGAAAAGATCGTCAGGGTGATCCGCAAGAGCGACCCGTCGGCACCGCATGCCGTGCTGCTGGTGCTCGATGCGACGACCGGTCAGAACGCCCTGATGCAGACCGAGGTGTTCGCGAAATCGGCGGGTGTCACGGGTCTGGTCATGACCAAGCTCGACGGCACCGCCAAGGGCGGCATCCTGGCGGCGATCGCCCAGCGCTTCAGGCTGCCGGTCCACGCGATCGGCATCGGCGAGGCGGTAGATGATCTGCAACCCTTTGATGCCGAAGCTTTTTCAAGAGCAATTGCAGGCCTGCCAGGAGGCACGAGATGAGCGTGCAGGCCGCGACCATCAAGCTCAGCCCAGCGGTCAAGATGGCGATCGAGATCGGGCCGCTCGCGGCGTTTTTCCTGGCCAATGCCCGGGCCGGCATCTTCGTCGGCACGGCGGTCTACATGGCAGCCGCGGCGGTGGCGCTCGGCGTCAATTGGTGGCTGACGCGGCGGGTGGCGGTGCTGCCGATCGTGACCTTGGGCTTCGTGCTCGTGTTCGGCGTGCTGACGCTGGCGCTCAAGGACGATGTCTTCATCAAGATGAAGGTCACCATCATCAACCTCCTGTTCGGGTTGGCGCTTCTCGGGGCGCTGTGGTTCGACCGGCCGCTGCTCAAGCTGGCGCTGGGCGGCAGCATCGAGCTCGACGAGGACGGCTGGCGCAAGCTGTCGCTGCGCTGGGGGTTGTTCTTTCTCGGGCTGGCAGCCCTCAACGAAATCGTCTGGCGGAACGTCGGAACCGATCTCTGGGTCGACTTCAAGGTGTTCGGGATGCTGCCCCTGACCTTCGGCTTTGCCCTGCTGCAAGCCCCCCTCATGCAACGCCACATGCTGCCCGAGGGCGAGCAAAAGGTCGGTGAGCTGGACCGTCCCGGCGAGTGATCGGGCGAGCCGGCCGTGCTATGATCGGGAAGACTTCCGACAGCCCTTGCAATCAGTGGTGGTGACCCCTAACTGTCATCACCTCGAGACGTTCCTGGTGGGGTGGGGTCAATGACGGATACCGATGGCGGCGGCCAACCCGAGTCGCTGTTGCAGCTCCTCAAGCGGGCGAACCAGCATGCCGCGAGCGTGTTCAGCGAGGCGACGGCGCGGAGCGGCTTGACCATGCGTCAATTCACGGTGCTGAGGGCCGTCGAGGAAAATGACGGGATCAGCCAGACGAGCCTCGCCGTGCTCACCAGCATCGACCGCTCGACGCTGGCGGAGCTGGTGGCGCGGCTGATCGACCAGGGCTATCTCCAGCGACGGCGCACCAAGGACGACGGGCGCACCAATGCGCTCAGACTGTCGCCGGCAGGACGGCGGGCGCTCAAAGCCGCGGAGCCGGGGGCGCGGGAGGTCGACCAGCTGCTCATGGCGGCGGTGCCCATGCGGTACCGGCGGGCGCTGCTCGAGGGCCTGAGAGCGCTCGCGGCCCATGCTGGTGGGCGCCCGGAGGCGGTGCCGGAGATCACGGCTGCCGCGCCGCGGCTTCGATCTGAGGCAAGACCACGGACGCGAGCTGCTCGGGGCTGATCGGACCGATCTGCTTGAAGCGGATGATGCCCTCGCTGTCGACAACGAAGCTCTCGGGCACGCCATAGACGCCCCATTCGACGGCCGTGCGGCCGCTCGCATCGGAGCCGACCGCCGAATAGGGATTGCCAAGGCTGCCGAGAAAGCGGCGGGCGTTCTCCGGATCATCCTTGTAGTTGATGCCGACGAGGCGCACGCCCGAGCGCGACAGGGCCAGAAGCTGGGGATGCTCGTCGCGGCAGGGGACGCACCATGAGGCGAAGACGTTCACCACGGTCACGCCCCTGCCCTTGAGGTCGGCGAGGGCGAGGCCCGGCACCGGCTTGCCATCGGAGGCCTGAAGCTCGGCAATGGGCGGCAGCGCGAAGGCAGGGGCCGGCTTGCCGATCAGGGCCGAGGGGATGGTGGATGGTGGGCGGCCGTAGAGGCCGATCAGGAACAGCGCCGCGATGGCGCTGAACAGCGCCACAGGGAGGAGGCGCCAGACCCGGTTCATGGCGCCCCGGCGGAAATACGGCGGCGCGGCACCCCTTCGGCTTCGAGAACGGCGAGGCGGTGCCTGAGGGCGCGGTAGCGGTGCCGAAGCCAAAGGATCAGGCCGGCCAGCACGATCAGGGACAGGCCATAAGCAGCGAAGACAAAACCGAGATGCGGCGCTGCAAGATCCATGGACGGTCCGTCACACCGCGTCGGCGCGGGCGAGCTCCATCTGGCGCAAGCGGCGCGCCATGATCTCGGCGCGGATGGCGGTGAGATGAAGCGTGACGAAGAGGGCGAGATAGGCGGTGCCCATGACGAGCAGCGGCGTCAGGATGGCCGGATGAAGGGTCGGGCCGCCCATGCGGAACACGCTTGCCGGCTGGTGCAGGGTGTTCCACCAGTCGACGGAGAATTTGACGATCGGCAAGTTGATGGCGCCGACCAGGGCGACAATGGCGGCAATACGTGCGGCGCGGCCCGGATCGTCGATGGCGTGCCAGACGGCGATGTAGCCGAGATAGAGCAGGAACAGCACGAACATGGAGGTGAGGCGCGCGTCCCACACCCACCAGGTCCCCCACATCGGCTTGCCCCAGAGAGAGCCGGTGGCGAGCGCGAGAAAGGTGAAGCAGGCCCCGATCGGCGCCGCCGCCTTGGCGGCGAGATCGGCGAGGGGGTGGCGGAAGATGATGGCGATGGCGCTCGCCACCGCCATGTCCACATAGGCGAGCAGCGACATCCAGGCAGCGGGGACATGGACGAACATGATCCTGACCGTCTCGCCCTGCTGATAGTCCTGCGGGGCGACGATGAGGCTCATATAGAGTCCGACGGCGAACAGGATGGCGGTGAGCGACCAGGCCCAGGGCTCGACAAGAGCAACGAGCCTGAGGAAGCGGCGCGGGTTGGCGAATTGCTGCATGGGGTGATCTAGCCGCTTCCGCATGGTTTGCGCAACTTGGAGCCTCATGCTCTAGCGCAGGTGCGCCCGGAGCGCTGCGGCCCCTGCCAAAGGCGCGATCACCAGGGCGAGGAGCACGAGCGCGAGAAGCATGAGTAGCGCGCCCCCGCGGCTGCCGGCCATCAGCTCGGCGCTGGAGGCTGCGACCCCGAAGATCAGGGCCGGCACATAGAGCGGCAGCATCAGGATCGAGAGCAGCAGGCCGCCGCGCCTCAGCCCGACCGTCACCGCCGCGACCAGGCTCGCCAGCAGCGACAGGGCAAGCGAGGCCAGCAGCATGGCAAGGCCAAGCGGCAGGAGCAGGTTCGGATCGAGGTTGAGCAGCAGCCCGAGGAACGGCGCGGCGATCGCCATGGGCAACGCGGTGACCAGCCAATGCGCCGCCGCCTTGGCAAGGACGATGAGCTCGAGCGGCAGCGGCCCGAGCACCATGATCTCGAGCGAGCCGTCATCATGGTCGGGCTCGAAAATCCGATCGGCCGAGAGCAGCACCGAGAGCAGCAGTGCGATCCACAGCGTGCCGGCGGCAATGCGCTGAAGCAGCGCGACATCCGGGCCGATACCGAGGGGTATCAGCACCAGCACGGTCAGGAAGAAACCGAGGGCCGTGCCGGCGCCCCCGCCCTGGCGCATGGCGAGCCTCAGGTCGCGCGCGATCACCGCCCTGAAGGCCGTCATCGCGCCGTCGCCATGTGGATGTGCCCTGCGCCCAGCATGAAATCGAAACCGTCAAGGCCGAGCTCGACATGAGTGGCCGCGAGGACGATGCCGCCGCCGGCAAGATGGATCTCGATCAAAGCCACGAGGCGCGCATGCGAGGCGGCATCGAGGCCGACGGTCGGCTCGTCAAGCAGCCAAAGGGGGCGGTGGACGAGCGCGAGGCGCGACAATGCGAGGCGCCGGCGCTGGCCGGCGGACAGCACCGCTGCCTGGAGGTTGGCAAGGGGTGAAAGGCCAAAGCTCGCAAGCGCCCGATCGGGGTCGGCAGGGCCGAGAAAGTCGCCCCAGAAGCGCAGGTTCTCGGCAACGGTCAGATGGAGCTTGGCGGCATCGCGGTCGGCGATGAAATGGCACTGCTGCGATATCGGGAGTGCGTCATCGCCGCCGCTGAGCGCAATGGTGCCGGCGTCCGGTCCGGCGATGCCGGCAATGAGACGCAAAAGCGTGGTCTTGCCGGCGCCGTTGGGCCCGCGGAGCAGGGTGAGGCTGCCGGCGGATGCCCGAAGCGACAATCCAGCCAGAACGCGGCGGCCGCCGCGCATGCAGGCAAGATCGGTGACGACGAGCTCCATGGTGGGGCAGTAGGCAGTAGGCAACAGGCAGTAGGCAATAGGCAGTAGGCAGTAGGCAATAGGCAGTAGGCAATAGGCAGTAGGCAGTCGGCAGTCGGGAAGGGCTCCTTCCTCTCACTACCTATTGCCTATTGCCTATTGCCTTATGACGGAGAGGCAGCATCGAGCCAGGCGGCACCGAGGATCGGACCGCCATTGTCGGCCTGCAGAATCGCCGCACAGCACAGGCTCGGATCGGGCAGCACATCGGAGCGCGGCAGCGTCAGGCTGCGGGCCTCGCCATGCCACATGGCGGCGGGGATCATCTGGCGGACGACATTGTGATAGTCGATGGTCCGGCCGGCATTCTCGCCGCGCGCGACGGTGACGACGAGCTTCGGGGCGACAGCCATCACCCACAGGGTTCCCTGGCGGTCGGCAAGGCCGACCGGCGCTGCCTCGATGTCGACCGCCAGCTCCTCGGTGCGACCCTTGAGAGTGAGGCCGACGAAATCGGAAGGGGCGCGCTTCTGCTCGGCGGCAATGATGGCAAGCACTTCGCTCTGGCGCGAGCCAACAGCATGCTTCAAACCGTTCACGACGATTTGAGGAGTATAGACCCGGCCATCCTTGCGCCGCAGCGCATAGTCGCGCTGACGTCGGGTCGACTCCGGCGAGGCCAGGGTGTCGCGCCAGCCGAGGTAGTCCCAATAATCGACATGATAGGACAGGCCGATGACCGAGCTGTGGTTGACGAGCTCGCTCAGAAAGGCGTCGGCCGGCGGGCAGGATGAGCAGCCCTCGCTGGTGAACAGCTCAACCACGACAGGGCGCTGACCTGCGGCAAAGCTCAATCGCGTGAAGGGAAGAAGCGTTGCGCTTGCCGTCCAAGCGAGCAGGTTCCGGCGATTCGCCGAAAATTGATTCATCATGGCGCTGCTTATGCCAAAGCCCGGCGATCACCTGCCACTCACGTTGCGGTGAATCGGTAGGTTAGTAGGCAATAGGCAGTAGGGAAACGCACCGGTCACTGCCTATTGCCTAATGCCTACTGCCGCCATCATGCGGCCTGGGCAAGATTCCTCAACACGTAGTGAAGAATTCCGCCGTTGCGGAAGTAATCAAGCTCGTCCACGGTGTCGATGCGCGACTGCAGCGTGATGCGGGCGGGCGGGCCGACGCGGCTCACGATCTCGGCCTCGAGCATCTGGCGCGGCTTCAACGCCCCGGAGAGCCCTAGAATCGTCACTTTTTCATCACCGACAAGGCCAAGCATCTGCCAGCTCTCGCCGTCCTTGAACTGCAGCGGAATGACCCCCATGCCGATGAGGTTCGAACGGTGAATGCGCTCGAAGGACTGGGCGATGACCGCTCTGACGCCGAGCAGACGCGTGCCCTTGGCGGCCCAGTCGCGCGATGAGCCGGTGCCATATTCGCGACCGGCAAAGACGACGAGCGGAACGCCGTCCTCCTTATAGGCCATGGCGGCATCGTAGATCGCCATCTGCCGTCCGGAGGGATGGTGAATGGTGACGCCGCCCTCGACGCCCGGCACCATCTGGTTCTTGATGCGAATGTTGGCGAAGGTGCCGCGCATCATGACCTCATGATTGCCGCGGCGCGCGCCATAGGAATTGAAGTCGGCGCGGCTCACGCCATGCTCGAGCAGATAGTGACCGGCCGGGCTGTCGGGCTTGATCGAGCCCGCAGGCGAGATGTGGTCGGTGGTGATCGAGTCGAGAAAGAGACCGAGCACGCGGGCATCGACGATGTCGCTCACGGGCTCAGGCTCGCGATGCATGCCGGTGAAATAGGGCGGGTTCTGGACATAGGTCGAGTTCGCGTCCCAGTTATAGGTCAGGCCGTGGGTGACCTTGATCTTGCGCCAGGCGGCATCGCCCTTGAACACGTCCTTGTAGCGGGCCTGAAAGGCCTTGCTGGTGACATTGTTGCGGACGAACTCGGCAACGTCGGTTGAGGACGGCCAGATGTCGCGCAGATACACCGCCTTGCCCTTGCGGTCATGGCCGATCGGGTCGGTCGCGAGATTGATGGTCATCGAGCCGGCAAGGGCATAGGCAACGACGAGCGGCGGCGATGCCAGATAGTTGGCGCGGACATCGGGATTGACCCGACCTTCGAAATTGCGGTTGCCGGACAGCACCGACACTGCGACCAGGTCGTGGTGGCGGATCGCCTCGGAGATCGCTTCCGGCAACGGACCGGAATTGCCGATGCAGGTGGTGCAGCCGTAGCCGACGAGATCGAAGCCGAGCTTGTCCAGCTCCTTCTGCAGGTTGGAGCTTTTGAGATATTCGGTGACCACCTGGCTGCCGGGGGCGAGCGAGGTCTTGACCCAGGGCTTCACCTTGAGGCCGAGCTTGTTGGCGTTGCGGGCGAGAAGGCCGGCGGCCATCATCACCGACGGGTTCGAGGTGTTGGTGCAGGAGGTGATGGCGGCGATCACCACATCGCCATGTCCGATATCGAAATTGGCGTTGTCGACAGGGAAGCGCTGGGACAGCTTGTCGGCCTTGCCGAACTCGTCGCTCATGACCTTGGCGAAGCCAGGAGCAGCATCGGCGAGGCTGACGCGATCCTGCGGCCGCTTCGGGCCGGCCATCGAGGGCTCGACCGAGGCAAGATCGAGCTCGAGCGTTTCGGTGAAGGTGGGGTCCGGCGTTTCCTTGGTGCGGAACAGCCCTTGGGCGCGGCAATAGGCCTCGACAAGCGCCAGGAGCTCGGGCGGACGGCCGGTGCCCCTGAGGTAGAGCAGGGTTTCCTCGGAGACCGGGAAGAAGCCGCAGGTGGCGCCATATTCGGGCGCCATGTTGGCGATCGTCGCGACGTCCTCGACCGACATGGCCGACAGGCCGTCGCCATAGAATTCGACGAATTTGCCGACCACCCCCTTGCGGCGCAGCATCTGGGTGACGGTGAGGACGAGATCGGTGGCGGTGGTCCCCTCGGTCAGCTTGCCGGTCAGCTTGAAGCCGATGACCTCGGGGATCAGCATCGAGATCGGCTGGCCGAGCATGGCGGCTTCAGCCTCGATGCCGCCGACCCCCCAGCCGAGCACGGCAAGGCCGTTCACCATGGTGGTGTGGCTGTCGGTGCCGACCAGCGTATCTGGGAAGGCGACCTCGACGGAGGTGCCGTCAGGCTGCTGCTCCTGGCGAGTCCAGACAGTGCGGGCGAGATATTCGAGATTGACCTGGTGGCAAATGCCGGTGCCGGGCGGCACGACGCGGAAGGAATCGAAGGCGCCCTGGCCCCATTTGAGGAAGGTGTAGCGCTCGCCATTGCGGTCATATTCGAGGCTGACATTCTGCCGGAAGGCGGAACTCGAGGCGAAGAAGTCGACCATCACCGAATGGTCGATGACGAGATCGACCGGGGCGAGCGGATTGATCTTGCGGGGATCGCCGCCCAGCGTTTTCATGGCGTCGCGCATGGCGGCGAGGTCGACGACGGCCGGCACGCCGGTGAAGTCCTGCATCAACACCCGGGCGGGACGAAAGGCGATCTCGCGGTCGGCCTTGCCGCGGTTCACCAGCCATTCGGCCATCGATGCGATGTCCTCGCGGGTGACGGTGCGGCCATCCTCGTGACGAAGCAGGTTTTCCAGCAGCACCTTGAGGGAGAAGGGCAGGGCGCCGATGCCGGCGAGGCCGTTCTGCTCGGCGAGCTTGAGGTCGTAATAGGCGTAGGTCCTGCCACCGGCCTCGAGCGTGCGGCGGCAGTTGAAGCTGTCGAGCGAGGCTTCGTGCATGGTGCGACGTCCTTGAGCGATGGAAGTCTCGCGTAGCGGTCCAAGGCGGCGGGGTCAAGTGGGGCAGCAGGCAGTGGGCAGCAGGCAAGAGCCCCGTTCACTGCCGATTGCCTAGTGGCTTTCAAGCGCCTGCTGCATCAAGCCGACGAGGACCTGGGCAAAGCGGGCCGGGTCGGTCGGGGTCTCGCCTTCGAGGATGAGGGCCTGATCCAGGAGCAGATGCGCTGCCTGGCGGATGCGGTCGGGGGCGCCACCCTGGGCGGCCTTGGCGGCCAGCGCCACGATGAGCGGGTGCTCGGGATTGATCTCGAAAATGGGGGCGGTGGCGGTGACGCCGGCGGCGTTCTGGCGCGTCAGCAGGCGTTCGAGGGTGCGGTCGAGACCTTGGTCGCGGGCGACCAGGCAGACCGGCGATGCGGTGAGACGGGCGGTGGCGCGGACATCGCTGACCTCGCTGCCCAGCGTCTGCTTGAAGAGGGCGATCAGGGTGGCGAGAGCGGCGCCCTCGGCGCGGCTGGTCTCGGTTGTTGGTGCCGCCTCGAGCGGCAGCGCCTCGAGCCCGTCGTCGCCCTGGGTGATCGACTTGAACGGCTTGCCGTCAAAGCCGATGGCCGAGCGGACCCAGAAGCTGTCGACCGGATCGGTGAGAAGCAGCACCTCGACGCCGCGGGCGCGGAAACCCTCGAGCTGCGGCGAGCCTTCGGCGCGGCGCGCGTCCTCGGCGGTGATGTAATAGATGGCGGTCTGGCCGGGCTTCATGCCCGAGGCATAATCGGCAAGGCTGCGATTGTCGCCGCGGGTGGTGCGGAAACGGGCGATGTCATAGATCTGGTCGCGCTTGTCGGGGTCCTCATAGAGGCCCTCCTTGATGACGGCGCCGAAGGCTTCCCAGATCTTTTCCCAGGCCGCAGCATCGGAGGTCGCGGTCTTCTTGAACTCGGCAAGAACGCGCTTCAGCAGCGCCTTGCGGATGGCAGCGACCGTCGGATTGTGCTGCAACATCTCGCGGCTGATGTTGAGCGGCAGATCCTCGCAATCGACGACGCCGCGAACGAAGCGCAGCCAGGCGGGAAGCAGAGCGGCATCGTCGGTGATGAAGACGCGGCGCACGTAAAGGCGCTGGCGGCCGTTGCGGGCGGGATCGTAGAGATCGAAGGGCCGCACCGCCGGAACATAGAGGAGGACGGTGTATTCGTGGCGCCCTTCGGCGCGGTAATGAATGGTCAAGGCCGGATCGGCATAGAGGCCGGAGACATAGCCGAAGAATTCCTTGTGCTCCTCCGGCGACACCTCGGCCTTGGGACGCATCCAGATGGCGCTCGCGGCATTGATCTGGGCGTAGCTCTCCGCCGCCTTCTCGTCGGCGATCATGATCGGGTGAGCGATGTGATCGGAGTAGCGGCGGATGATGTCCTCGAGGCGCGCGCGGTCGAGGAACTCCTCGGCATCGTCGCGCAGATGGAGCCTGACCTCGGTGCCGCGTCGGGTTTTCGGCTCGGCAGGCGCCGGCTCGACGGTGAAGGTGCCGGCGCCGTCCGAACGCCAGATCCAGGCCTCGTCGGCGCCGGCCTTGCGGGAGATGACCTCGACGGCGGAGGCCACCATAAAGGCGGAGTAGAAGCCGATGCCGAACTGGCCGATGAGGCGGGGCGGGCTGTCGCCGGCGGCGGCCTCGCGCATGAAGGCCTCGGTTCCCGACTTGGCAATTGTGCCGAGATTGTCGATCAGCTCGTCGCGGCTCATGCCGATGCCGTTGTCGATGACCGAAAGGGTCTTGGCGGCCCGGTCAGGCTTGAGGACGATGCGCAAGGCTCCTTCGCCCTCGAGCAGGGCCGGTGCGGCAATGGCGGCATAGCGCAGCCTGTCGCAGGCATCGGCCGCGTTGGAGATCAACTCGCGCAGAAACACCTCGCGCTCGGAATAGACCGAGTGGACCATGAGCTTGAGGAGACGGGCGACCTCGGCCTGGAAGGCACGGGTCTCGGCAACACCGGACGCAGTAGCGACGCTGTCGGGCATGGCAGTCGAGGAGTCGGAGGTTCGCGTTATGCCGTTGCTTTGCTGGCCGATATCGGCGCCAAGTGCGCTTGCGTCAAGAGCTGTCAGGAGGAAATAAAAAGCGGCCGGAAGCATCCGGCCGCAAAAGGGGTGTTCGCCTGATCTCTCGATTCTGCGAACCTGGGGACAAGTTGGTCCGGTCTGCCCCAGGGCAGCAACGGGGGCTGGGGGGCTTGGTTTCCGCGACCGCCCTGGACAAACCGGACCAATGAGGCAACGTGGAAAATGTCGCTTCGGAATGGGATTTGAGCTTGACTGCTTCGGGGCAAAATTAAGAAATCAGCGCAGGGGCGTATCGCTGCTTCGGTTCGCCGCGGACGCCCTTTGAGGAACCAAGCCTTGGACGACATCGAACGGATAGTTCGGCTCCCCCCGCAGATCTCTGGCAGCGCGGGGGAGCAGGAAGGCGCCAGGGCAGCGGCCGAGCGGCCGATCGCGTTCGACCGGCATGAATTGTTGGAGATCCTCAGCATCTACGGACGCAAGGTGGCGCAGGGAGAGTGGCGCGATTATGCGATCGATTTCGGTCGGGACACGGCGGTTTTCGCGGTGTTCCGTCGCACGAGCGAGGTGCCGCTCTATCGGATCGAGAAGACGCCGCGACTGTCGCGCCGGCAGGGAGCCTATGCGGTGGTGGCGCCCGGCGGTCTCGTGCTGCGGCGCGGCCATGACCTCAGGCAGGTGCTCAAGGTGCTGCTCAAGCAGCCGAAACTGCAGGCGATCTGAGAGCAGAAGGCCCCCGGAGATGGTCTCCGGAGGCCTATCTGGCTCAGTTTCGGAAGGCGCTTTCTGCTAGTTGTTGCTGCGCATAATCCCGAGAATGTTCAGGATGTTGATGAACAGCGTGATGAAGCTGCCATAGAGCAGGAAGGCGCCGAAAATGGCCTTGCCCTGGGCAATGCCGATGGCATCACCCTCGACATACATCGCCTTGATCTGCTGGGTTTCGAAGGCGGTGACGCCGGCGAACAGCAGGACCACGATGGCCGAGGTCACGAGGCTCATCATCGTGCTCTGGAAAAACACGACGTTAACCAACATGGCAATGATCAGGCCGATCGAGGCGATCATGAAGAAGGTGCCGAAGGCGGACAGGTCGCGCCGGGTCGTGTAGCCGACGAGACTGGTGGCGCCGAAGGTCACCGCAGTAATTCCCAGGGCCCGGATCACGAGATCTGGTGCCGTGCCAAGGTAAAGGGCAATCATCGGTGAGATGAACAAGCCCCAGAGCGCCGCATAACCCCAATAAGCTGCCTGCGCCATGGCGCTGTTGCCGGAAAAGATCAGGCGCGGGGCGAAGAAACCGAGGCCGAGCAGGGCGAAGAACAAGACCCATTTCATGGGGCCAAGCGCCACCGCCGCCATCAGGGCCGGGTTTGCCGCTACAAACATGGACACGAGCGCCGTCACGGCGACGCCGAGAGCCATGTAGTTGTAGACGCGAAGCATGTATGACCGCAGGCCCTCGTCGACTTCGCGAACCCGCGCGCCGGCCTGGGTTTGCGCGACGGTCCTGTATCTGGTCTCTGCCATCTGAAACTCCCTCGTCACAGCGAAAGCGCTGCGGCTCCGGAATATGGGTGAGACGGGTGGGGGTTGCAAGCCTGGATGGCGGCAGATTGCCGAAAATTCAGCCAGTTACGGCGGCACGGAGCGAGTAGGCCTCCTCGATGGCATAAGGTCCGCCGCCGCGCGAGGGGCGCGAGGAGAAAAGGACGAAGCTCTTCACCTCGAAGGGGCGGCTCTCATACAGGTTGTGGGAGGCAATGTAGTGGTGGAGGCCGTCGAGCCGGGTCTCCTTGAGGCGGGCGATCGTGACGTGAGGGGTGAATTTGCGCTGCTCGGGCGGCAGGCCCAGCATCTGGCAGATCCGCTCATGGGTCGCCTGCAGGCGCTTCAGATCCTCCCCCTCGGCGGCAACGCCGACATAGAGGGCGTGCGGCTTGTTGCCGCCAAAGGTGCCGACGCCCTTGAGCCTGATGCGGAACGGCCGCGCCACCACCCCGTCCAAGGCGTCGGCGATCTCATGGGCGAGGCCGTCCTCGATGTCGCCGATGAAGCGCAGGGTGATGTGGAACGATTCGCGGTCGATCCAGCGGGCGCCCCAGACGCCGCCGCGCATGAGTTCAAGCTCGAAAGCAATGTCGGGGGGAATCTCGAGGCCGGTGAAGAGACGCGGCATGCTGTCCTCCTCATCGTCGTGAAGCCGAATCACCGGCTACGCAACGTCAACGCTACACGTAATTTGAGCCTGTGCAACTGGCTCACGCGATTTATCATGTGGTGTCAGTGCGTTGATTTGCCGAGGGCGGCGATCACCACGGGCAGAATGCGGCGGACGATCTCCTCGACGCCGGCAGCCGTGGGGTGCATGCCGTCCGGCTGGTTCAGGTTTGCCGCGCCGGCAACGCCGTCGAGGAAGAAGGGGTAGAGCGGCACTGCGTGCTCACGGGCGAGATCGGGGTAGATTGCGTCAAAAGATCTCACGTAATCCTCGCCCATGTTGGGCGGAGCGCGCATGCCGACGAGGAGCGCCCTGAGATTGCGGGCCCCAAGCCGGGCCAGAAGATCGGAGAGCGCCTTGCGGGTCACGGCCGGATCGATGCCGCGAAGGGCATCGTTGGCGCCGAGTTCGACGATGACCAGCGCCGCGCCGTCGGGCACCGCCCAGTCGACCCGGGCGGCACCGGCCGATGCGGTGTCGCCGGAGACTCCGGCATTGGCAACGCTCGCATCGATGCCGCTCGCGACGAGGGCCGCTTCGAGGCGGGTGGCGAAATCCTCGCCCGCGGCCAGGCCGTAGCCGGCGGTCAGGCTGTCGCCCAAGGCGACGATCGAGAGCGGTGCCGCCCTTACCGGCAGAACTGCAAGGAAGAGCATGGCGAGGGTGAGGAGGAGACGCATCGGGCTTTCGGCAGTAGGCAATGGACAGCGGGCAGTAGGCAAGAGTGCGGGGCAGGCCTATGTAGCCCATTCGTGAGCACAGCGGTCTTCCTCCAGGATGTACAGGTCACCTTGCCGAGCCGGGCCGGTCCGGTGGCGATCCTGCGCGGCTGCGACCTTCAGGCGGATGCCGGCGAGGCGGTCGGGCTTGTCGGACCGTCGGGCTCGGGCAAGACCACGATCCTGATGGTGATCGCCGGCCTGGAGGCGGTGACTGGAGGGAAGGTCGAGGTGGCGGGCCAGGATCTCAGGCGACTCGACGAGGACGCGCTGGCGCGGTTCCGGCGCGATCATGTGGGCATCGTGTTTCAGGCTTTTCATCTCATTCCGGCGATGACGGCGCTGGAAAATGTCGCGGTGCCACTCGAGTTCCGCGGCGTCCCGCAGGCGCGGGCGATCGCCAGCGAGGCGCTCGACGCGGTCGGGCTCGGCCACCGCCTCAGCCACTATCCGGGACAGCTGTCGGGCGGCGAGCAGCAGCGCGTGGCGATGGCGCGGGCGCTTGCCGCCGGGGCACAGATCATTCTCGCTGACGAACCGACCGGCAACCTCGATCAGGAGACCGGCCAGACCATCATGGAGCTCTTGTTCAGGCTGCAGCGCGAACGGGGGACCACGCTCCTGCTCGTGACCCATGACGAGGGACTGGTGCGGCGCTGCGACCGCGTGCTCGAGGTGCGCGACGGGCGGATCGCCGTCGCCGATCGGCGGCTCCGATGATCAGGCTCGCAGCCCGACTGGCGCGACGGGAGCTGCGTTCGGGGCTTCAGGGGCTCGGGCTGATGGTGGCCTGCCTCGCGCTCGGCGTCGCGGCGATCGCGGTGGTCGGAGCGCTGTCGGCGGCCATCGGACGCGGCATGGCGGAGCAGGGGCAGCCATTGCTCGGCGGCGATATCGAGTTCGCCGTGATGCACCGCCAGCTGACGCCGGCCGAACAGGCCTTTCTCAATGACCGGGGCCAGGTGAGCACGGTGGCGACGTTCCGCGGCATGGCTGCGGCCAGGGGCCGACGGACGCTCGTCGAGATCAAGGCGGTGGACGCGCTCTATCCGCTGTTCGGCTCGGTTAAGCTCGCCGCCCGCCTCGATCTTCATGATGCGCTCGCGAAACGCGGCAACCGCTTCGGGGCGGTGGCCGATCCGGTGCTGCTCGACAAGCTCGGCATCGCAGCGGGCGACGTCATCAAGCTCGGCAATGCCGAGTTCGAGCTCAGCACCGCCCTCGTCAGCGAGCCCGACCGGGTGGGCGACGGTTTCGCGCTCGGCCCGCGGCTGATGATTTCGCGGGAGGCGCTTGCAGCAACCGGCCTGGTGCAGCCGGGAAGCCTCGTCACCTGGCGGAACCGGCTCAAGCTCGACCGTGGCGGCAGCGAGGAGGTCAGGCAGGTCATCAAGGAGGCCAAGCGGCAGTTTCCCGATGCCGGCTGGCGGTTGCGCGGGCGCGACAATGCGGCGCCCCAGGTCGGTCGGTTCGTCGAGCGGGTGAGCTTCTTCTTGTCGCTCGCCGGTCTTACAGCGCTGATCACCGGCGGGGTGGGGGTCATGAACACGGTCAGGGCCTTCCTCAACCGCCGCATGGCGAACATCGCCATGCTGAAATGCCTCGGGGCACCGTCACGCCTGGTGTTCCTCACCTATTTCATCGAGGTGCTGGCGGTGGCGCTCGTCGCCATCATCATCGGCCTCGTCCCGGGGGCCGTCGCGCCAGCCGTGGTCAATACCCTCCTTGCATCGATGCTGCCGCTGCCCATCGCCACCGGCATCGAATGGGGGGCTCTGGCATTGGCGGCGGCCTACGGCTTCGCCGCCGCGGTCGGCTTTGCTGTCGGGCCGCTCCAGCTCGCGATGGACGTGCGGGCGATCACGCTCCTGCGCAGCAATGCCGGGCTCGCACCATCGGGCCGGCGGTCCGGGATCATCGCCATCCAGTCGGTGGCGGCGCTGGCGCTCGCTGCCATGGCGCTCAACAGCTTGCCGGACCTTACCATCACCGCCTGGTTCCTCGGCGGGCTCGCCTTGTCCTTCCTTGTGCTGTCAGGGCTGGCGCGGCTCATGATGATGGCAGCGGAGCGGCTGCCGGCACCGGCCAACGCGGTCAGGGCCTATGCGCTGGCTTCGCTTTACCGGCCGGGCAGTGCCACGCCCTCGGCAGTGCTGGCGCTCGGCCTCGGACTGACGCTGTTCGTGACGCTGGCGCTTGTCGACCGCTCGCTCAGCAGCGAATTGCGCTCGAGCCTGCCGGCGAGCGCGCCTTCGTTCTATTTCCTCGATGTGCCGAACAGCGAGCACGACCGCTTCGTCACGCTGCTGCGCGACACCTCGGGGAGCGACCGCATCGGCGATGCGCCGATGCTGCGGGGCCAAATCACGAAGGTGAACGGCGTTGCCGCCGACAAGGTCAGGCCGTCGTCGGATGCCAGCTGGGCGCTCGGGGGCGATCGCGGCCTGACCTATGCCGAGGAACCGCCACGCGGCAGCACGATCATTGCCGGCGAATGGTGGCCGCCGAATTACAGCGGGCCGCCGCTCGTATCGTTCACCGCCGATGTGGCCAAGGGACTAGGCCTCAAGCTTGGCGACACTGTCAGCGTCAATGTGCTGGGACGGGAGGTGACGGCGAAGATCGCCAGCCTGCGCGAAGTCAACTGGCGGAGCCTCGAGATGAACTTCGTGATGATCTTCTCGCCCAACACGCTCGGCCAGGCGCCGCACACGCATCTCGTCACGGTGCATGCGGCGCCCGACCTCCAGCCGGCGGTGCTCAAGGCGGTGTCGCAGGCGTTTCCGGCGGTCACGGCGATCTCGATCGCCGAAGCGCTCGAAGCGGTCGGGGCCGTGCTCGGGCGGCTGATGCTGGCGGTCAGGCTGGCGAGCGGCGTGACGCTTGCCGCCGGCATGCTGGTGCTGGCGGGGGCGCTGGCGGCGACGCTCGCCGGGCGGCAGCGCGATTTCGCGATTCTGAAGACCTTCGGCGCGACGCGGCGGCAGCTCATCTGGGCGCTGGTCGGCGAGCATGCACTGCTCGGGCTGGTGTCAGCCGGCTTCGCCCTGCTGATCGGCTCTCTGTCGGCGCTCCTGATCGTGCGCCATGTCATGGAAATGCCGTTCGCCTTCTCGCTCGCGGTGGCGCTGTGGACGGCGACGCTGGCGATGGGGCTTACGATCGCGGCAGGGGTCGCGACCGCCTGGCCGGCGCTCTCCGTCAAGCCAGCGCGGCACCTCCGGATGGATTGATTTGTCAGCCGATTTGCAAGCGGGGTCGGCGCTGCCGTATTGTCGGCCTTGGGAGATCATGCGCGATGGTGGTGCTCAACCGGATTTACACCAGGACGGGGGACCAGGGCACGACGGCGCTCGGCACCGGCGAGCGGGTCAAGAAATCGGCTTTGCGCATCGAGGCCTACGGCACGGTGGACGAGGCCAATGCGGTGCTCGGCATCGTCCGGCTTCACACGCGCGAGGCGGAGCTCGCCGCGCTCGATCGCATGCTGGCGGTCATCCAGAACGATCTCTTCGATCTCGGGGCCGATCTGTGCACACCCGAGCGGGGCGTTCCGGAAGGGCAGACGGCGCTGCGCATCGTGGCCGGCCAGGTCGAGCGACTGGAACGGCAGATCGATGCGCTGAATGCCGAGCTTCAACCCTTGCGCTCCTTCGTGCTGCCCGGCGGGCATCCGGCAGCGGCGCATCTGCATCTGGCGCGAACGGTTTGCCGACGGGCCGAGCGGGCGATGGTGGCGCTCAAGGATGAGCCGGGCGAGGACGTGTCGGAAGCAGCGCTCAGCTATGCCAACCGGCTATCGGACTTCCTGTTCGTCGCGTCGCGTTTCGTCAATGCCAAGAACACCGGCGACGTGCTGTGGGTGCCTGGACAATCGCGCGATCAAGGTTGAGCGGCCATGTTCATTCCGCTGCACGATGATGCGCCGCTCAGGGTCATCCGCTTCCAGCTGGTCAACGGCGTGCTGATCGCCATCAACGTCCTTGTACTGTTGTACAGCCACCTGATGCTCGGCGGCGATCCGGGCGAAGCCCATTTCCAGCTGGCGACCGGGATCATTCCAGCGGTGCTTTACCACCGGGCGGCGCTGCCGCCGGGGGTCGACCTGATCCCCGAGCAATTGACGCTCGTGACCTACATGTTCGTCCATGCCGATTGGTTTCACCTCCTGAGCAACATGCTGTTCCTTTGGGTGTTCGGCGACAATGTCGAGGACGCCTACGGCCATGCCGGCTACCTCGTCTTCTATCTGTTCTGCGGCGTGTCGGCGGGCTTCATCCACACGCTGATGTTCCCTCATTCGGAAATGCCGCTGATCGGCGCCTCGGGGGCGGTGTCAGGGGTGCTGGCGGCCTATCTGGTGCTGTTCCCGCGAGCGCGTGTCTGGATCCTGGTGCTGATGCGGCTGCCATTGCGGGTACCGGCAGCGCTTGCCCTCATCGCGTGGATCGTGGTGCAGGTGATCAGCCTCTTTGCCCTTACCGACGATGAGACTGTCTCGGTGGCATGGTGGGCCCATATCGGCGGCTTCGCGACCGGGCTCGTGCTGACCTTCCTGCTGCGCAGCCGGCTCCGGGAGCGGCTCGACTGCGAGCTCAAGGTCGCATCCGGCGTGCCCAATGCCGGTCAAGGCGTTGACTCGGCGAGGGTGCGTCACTAGGGTCCGCGCGCTCAATCGGCAAAGTTGCGGCGGCAGAAGGGCCGCCGGTTCACCGTCAAAGAGATCCTGCCCATGAAGGTTCTGGTCGCTGTCAAGCGGGTCGTCGATTTCAACGTCAAGATCCGGGTCAAGGCCGACGGCTCTGGTGTCGAGCTCGCCAATGTGAAAATGTCGATGAACCCGTTCGACGAGATCGGCGTCGAGGAGGCGGTGCGGCTGAGGGAGGCTGGCAAGGCCAGCGAGGTCGTTGCGGTGTCGATCGGGCCGCAGCAGGCGCAGGAGACCATTCGCACGGCGCTGGCGATGGGAGCGGACCGCGGCATACTGGTCAAGGTCGACGGTACGGTCGAGCCATTGGCGGTGGCCAAGATCCTCAAAGGCATCGTCGAGGCGGAAAAGCCGGGTCTTGTGATCCTCGGCAAGCAGGCGATCGACGACGACTGCAATCAGACGGGCCAAATGCTGGCGGCGCTGCTTGGCTGGGCGCAGGGCACCTTCGCCTCGAAGCTCGAGATCGAAGGGGAGCATGCCGTGGTGACCCGCGAAATCGATGGCGGGCTGCAGACGCTCAAGCTCAAGATGCCGCTCATCGTCACCACCGATCTCAGGCTTAACCAGCCGCGCTATGCGTCGCTGCCCAACATCATGAAGGCGAAGAAGAAGCCGCTCGAGGAGAAGACGCCGGCCGATTACGGGGTCGACGTGAAGCCGCGCCTCAAGGTGCTGAGCACCACCGAGCCGCCGCGACGCCAGGCGGGCCAGCGGGTGAAGACCATCGCCGAACTCGTGGACAAGCTGAAGAACGAAGCAGGAGTGATCTGACGATGGCCGTCCTCCTCATCGCCGAGCATGACAATCAGGGGCTCCGGGACGCCACTGCCAAGGCGCTGACCGCGGCGCTCCAGCTCGGCTCGGACGTGCATGTGCTGGTGGCGGGCAAGAATGCGCAAGGGGCGGCGGGCGAGGCCGCCAAGCTCCAGGGCGTCAAGAAAGTGCTGCATTGCGACGCGGACTGCTTCGAGCGGCCGCTCGCCGAGCCGACGGCGGCGCTGGTCGTGTCGCTCGCGCCGAACTACGACACGATCGTCGCGCCGGCCACCACCAACGGCAAGAACTATGCGCCGCGGATCGCGGCGCTGCTCGACGTGATGCAGATCTCCGAGATTACGGCGGTGAAGGCGCCCGACACGTTCGAGCGGCTGATCTATGCCGGCAATGCTATCCAGACCGTGCAGTCGAGCGATGCCAAGAAGGTGCTGACCGTGCGCACCGCAGGCTTTCAGGCGACAGGGGAGGGGGGCAATGCGCCGGTCGAATCGGTGGCGGCGCCGAAGGATCCCGGCCTTTCCGCCTATCAGGGGGAGAATCTGTCCCGCTCCGACCGCCCGGAGCTGACCTCGGCACGGATCGTGATCTCGGGTGGCCGGGGGATGCAGAACGGCGAGAATTTCAAGCTGCTGGAGCGGGTGGCGGACCGCCTGTCGGCGGCGGTCGGAGCGTCGAGGGCGGCGGTCGATGCGGGTTTCGTCCCCAACGACTACCAGGTCGGGCAGACCGGAAAGGTGGTGGCACCGGAGCTCTATATCGCTGTCGGCATTTCGGGGGCGATCCAGCATCTCGCGGGCATGAAGGATTCCAAGGTCATCGTGGCGATCAACAAGGACGAGGAGGCGCCGATCTTCCAGGTGGCCGATTACGGACTTGTTGCCGATTTGTTCCAGGCGGTGCCAGAGCTCGAGAGCGAACTGTCCAAGCGCGGCTACTGACCCCCTGTCGTTGCGCTGCCGCAGTGCAACGAAATCCCTACCGCAGGTGCGAAAAGGCGCTTGTCGCGCTGGCTTCAGCGTTATAGGCTCGCGTGCTTTCGAACGGGTGACGTGATTATGAGGATTCGAAGCGTTGGCGTCATCGGCGCCGGCCAAATGGGCAACGGCATCGCACATGTGTGCGCCGTCGCCGGGTATGATGTGGGCCTTTACGATCAGGCGCCGGACAAGATCGAGGCGGCCCTGTCAACCATCCGGAAAAACCTGGCCCGCAGCGTGAAATCCGGGCGGATCAGGCCGGAGCAGGAAAGCGAAGCGCTGCGGCGCATTCGCGCCATCGACAGCCTTCAGAGCCTCGGCGACAGCGACATCGTCATCGAGACTGCGGTCGAGGACGAGCAGATCAAGCGCAAGATCTTCGCCGACCTCTGCCCGGTCCTCAAGAAAGATGCCATCCTCGGAACCAACACCTCGTCGCTGTCGATCACCCGGCTTGCCGCCTCGACCGACCGGCCGGAGCAGTTCATCGGCATCCACTTCATGAACCCGGTGCCGCTGATGGAGCTCGTCGAGGTCATCCGCGGCATCGCCACCGACGACCAGACCTTCTCGACAGTGAAGGAATTTGCGAGCTCGCTCGGCAAGACCATCGCGGTGGCCGAGGACTTTCCGGCTTTCATCGTCAATCGGATCCTGCTGCCGATGATCAACGAGGCGGTCTACACGCTTTATGAGGGCGTGGGATCGGTCGAGGCGATCGACACCGCCATGCGGCTCGGTGCGCATCATCCGATGGGACCGCTCGAGCTTGCCGATTTCATCGGTCTCGACACCTGCCTTGCGGTGATGCAGGTGCTCTATGAGGGCCTCGCCGATTCGAAATACCGGCCTTGCCCGCTGCTCGTGAAATACGTCGAAGCGGGCTGGCTCGGGCGAAAGACCCAGCGCGGCTTCTACGATTATCGCGGCGAAAAGCCGGTCCCGACCCGCTAGAGCAAGCCCCGCTTACAGCGGTTTTTTTGTCGCTATCGTCCCGGCTTCAGCAATCGCAGAACGGATCAGCCGCTCGGCCTCGGACGAATTCCAGTCCGCCGGCCCGAGCAGGCGGCCGATCTCGCGGCCCTCGCGGTCGACAAGGACCGATGCCGGCAGGCCGATGGCCTGGAGCCCGCCCAGAGCCTTGGAGGAGGGATCGACATAAAGCTTCAAGGCGGTGGCCTTGGCCTCGTCGAGAAAGGCGCCGGAGGCGGCCGCGCCCTTGCGGTCGACGCTGATGGCGATCACCTCGAAATCGGGTCCGCCGAGCTTAGACTGCAACCCGGCAAGCGCCGGCATCTCCTTGCGGCAGGGGGCGCACCAGGTGGCCCAAAGATTAACGAGGGCGACCCTGCCGCGCCAATCCGAAAGCTTGAGCGGCTTGCCGGCGCCATCGGCGAAGGCGAGGTCGGCAACGGCTGGCCGCTGCGGCTTCAGCACGAAGGCGGTGAGCGGCCCGGTGGCGAGGGCGCGGGACACGGGCTGCGGCGTGTCGGGGCCTGACGTCGGGCCAGGCGGGGGGCCGGCCAAGGGCTCAGGGTTGCTCCCTGTGCCGAGGATCGGGTACATCGCGTAGGCTGCGGCGATCAGCCCGAAAAGGCCGACGACAAGCGCCGCCCGCCACCATGGAATGCGAGAGCTGTCGGCGCTTTTCATGGTGTAACCCGTTCCAGTACTTCGAAAGTCGCTGTCATGACCAATCGCATGTGGGGCGGTCGTTTTGCCTCCGGACCGGCCTCGATCATGGAGGAGATCAACGCCTCGATCGATTTCGATCGGCGCCTCTGGCGGGAGGATATCGCCGGCTCCGAGGCGCATTGCAAGATGCTCAAGGCGCAAGGGATCATTCCGGAGGAGGATGCGGAGGCGATCCTCAAGGGCCTCGAGGAGATCCGGGGCGAGATCGCCGCCGGCAGCTTTTCCTTCGCGCGGGCGCTCGAAGACATCCATCTCAATATCGAGAGCCGGCTCAAGGAGATCATCGGCCCGGCGGCGGGCCGACTGCATACGGGGCGGTCGCGCAACGACCAGGTGGCAACCGATTTCCGCCTGTTCGTGCGCCAGGCGACCGAGGACCTCGATGCCGCGCTTCAAGAGCTGCAGCGCGCGCTGGCGCGCCAGGCGCTCACCCATGCCGCAACCGTGATGCCGGGGTTCACCCATCTCCAGACGGCACAGCCGGTGACGCTTGGTCACCATCTTCTCGCCTATGTCGAGATGTTCGGGCGCGACCGCGGGCGCCTTGGCGACGCCCGGCGGCGCCTCAACGAGTGCCCGCTCGGTGCTGCAGCGCTTGCCGGCACGTCCTTTCCCATCGATCGGCATGCGACGGCGCAGATGCTTGGCTTCGAGCGGCCGATGCGCAACTCGATCGATGCGGTGTCGGATCGCGACTTCGCCCTCGAAGTGCTGGCGGCGGCGACCATCGCGGCGACGCATCTGTCGCGGCTCGGCGAGGAGGTGGTGCTGTGGTGCTCGCCGCAATTCGGTTTCGTCAGTCTGTCCGACCGCTTCACCACCGGTTCGTCGATCATGCCGCAGAAGCGCAATCCGGATGCGGCCGAACTGTCGCGGGCCAAGGTCGGACGCATTCTCGGCGCGTTCACCGCGCTCACCGTGGTGATGAAGGGCCTGCCGATGACCTATGCGAAGGACATGCAGGAGGACAAGGAGCCGTTCTTCGATGCAATCGACAATCTGGCGCTGGCGATCGCGGCGATGACCGGGGTGGTCGGCGATCTCCAGCCCGATGTGGAGCGGCTCAAGTCCGCTGCCGGCGCCGGCCATGCGACGGCGACGGACCTCGCCGACTGGCTGGTCAAGCAGCTCGGCATGCCGTTTCGCGAGGCGCATCACGTGACGGGGCGGCTGGTGGCGGCGGCCGACGCCAAGGGTTGCACCCTTGGGCAGCTCAAGCTTGCGGATCTTCAGGCGGTCGAGCCGCTCATCACGCCCAAGATTTTCGAGGTTCTGACGGTGGAAAGCTCGGTCCGGTCGCGCCGCAGCTTCGGCGGCACGGCGCCCGAAAATGTGCGTAAAGCTGCGGAAGCTTGGCTTTCGGAGCTCGGTTCGCTTGGACAGACGAGCGCCGGTGCTGTAGAAGAGGTGAAACCGTCCTGACGCCAAGGAAGGCTCGCGTCCTCATGCGCTCGATTCTGTTCGTGCTGGCTGCCACATTGCTGCTCGCGGGCTGCGGCGCGCGCGGCCCGCTCGAGCCGCCGCCCGGCTCGACAGCCAGTCAGAAGCAGAAGAACAACGATTTCATCCTCGACAAAGCCATCTGAGACGGCGAGAGACCGCCTGCCCATGCACCATTTTGCATATCGCTGCGGCGTCCTTCATGCCGAGAACGTCGACCTCCATATGCTGGCAGGCGAGGTCGACACGCCGTTCTACTGCTATTCCACCGCGACGTTGCAGCGCCATTACAAGGTGTTCGACGACGCCTTCGACGGGGTCGAGCACCAGGTGTTCTACGCCATGAAGGCGAATTCCAACCAGGCGGTGATCCGCACGCTCGCCGACAGCGGCGCCGGCATGGACGTGGTGTCGGAAGGCGAACTCAGGCGGGCGCTGGCGGCGGGGGTGCCGGGGCGGCGGATCGTGTTTTCGGGAGTCGGCAAGACGGCGCGGGAGATGGCGCTCGGGCTCAAGGAAGGGATCAATTGCTTCAATGTCGAGTCGGAGCCCGAGCTCGAGCTTCTGAGCGAGATCGCCAACCGGATCGGGACGCGGGCGCCGGTGTCGCTCAGGATCAATCCCGATGTCGATGCCCGCACGCACGAGAAGATCACCACCGGGCGGGCGGAGAACAAGTTCGGGATTCCGTTCTCGGAAGCAAAACGGGTTTACAGGCGCGCGCAGGCGTTGCCCGGCATCGAAGTGACGGGCGTCGACATGCATATCGGCAGCCAGGTCACCAGCCTCGAACCTTACGCGCATTCCTACAGCCTGATGGCGCAGCTGATCGAAGCCTTGCGCGAGGATGGGCACGACATCCGCCATGCCGATCTCGGCGGCGGGCTCGGCGTGCCCTATCAAGGCGGCAGCGAGGTGCCACCGCATCCGGAAGATTATGCCGCGCTGGTCAAGCGCACGCTCGGCCATCTCGGGGTCAAGCTCTATCTCGAGCCCGGGCGGATGATCATGGGCAATGCCGGGGTCCTGGTGTCGCGCGTGGTCTATGTGAAGCGCAATGGCGAGAAGACGTTCATCATTGCCGATGCGGCGATGAACGATCTGATCCGGCCAACGCTTTACGACGCGTGGCACGACATCGTGCCGGTGATCGAGCCGGAGCCGCGCCACCGCCTGCGCGAGGCGGATGTGGTGGGCCCGGTGTGCGAATCAGGCGATTATTTCGCCCGAAGCCGGCCGCTGCCACCGCTCGAGGCCGGCGATCTCATCGCCATCATGACGGCGGGCGCCTATGGGGCGGTGCAGGCCTCGACCTACAACTCGCGGCCGCTGGTTCCCGAGATCCTGGTCAAGGGCGACCGTTTCGCCATCGTCCGGCCGCGGCAGTCCTATGAGGATCTGGTCGGGGCCGACCGCCTGGCCGGGTGGCAATCCTGACGCCGCCCGCCGCCGCTCCGTTTCCCGGACAGCCGTGCCAATCGGCGGAAATCCTCAAGCGAATGGAGCCAAGACCGGCCAAAACGTGTTAATCGTCGGGTAGAATGAGCAACGATCCCGCAACGCGGCTTCTTCGCAAGGTCCGGCTGGCCAGGCTCGGATTGACCTTCGAGCGATTGTGGGGTGCCGCCTTTCCGGCAGTGATGACGCTCGGGCTCGCGCTCCTGTTCATGGTGAGCGGGGCTGCACAGCTCGTGCCGGTTGCAGTCCGGCTCGGGGTTCTGGCGGTGATGGCCATCCTGTTCGTCGGCTTTTTGTTCCGGCTGCTCGGGGTCAAGCTGCCAAGCGCCGCGGAGGCGCTGGCCCGGCTCGAGCGCGACAATCATCTCAAGCACCGGCCGGCGACGTCCTGGCTCGACAGGCTGGCGCTCGGGGCCGACAACCCCGACAGCCGGGTGCTGTGGATCGCCCATAAGAACCGGCTCAAGCGCGAGCTCGATGCACTCAAGTCGCATGTGCCACGCTCGCCGCTGCCGGCGCGGGATCCGATGGCGCTGCGCAACGGCCTGGCGCTGGGATTGGCGGCGGCGCTATTTCTCAATGCCGGGGAATGGGGCGAGCGGGTCGTCGAGGCGGTGAGCCTCGAGCCGCAGCCGGCCGTGCCGGCGCGGGTCGATGCCTGGATCTCGCCACCGGCCTATACCGGCCGCGCTCCAGTGCTCCTCACCGGCGAGACGCAGAGCGGCCGCAGCGGCGAGGATGGGGAGTTCCTGGTGCCGGAAGGCTCGTCGCTCACCGTCAGGATCAACGGGGCGCGCGACGGCCGGGTCACGCTCTACCAGCTGATGGCCGATGGCGAGCGCGGGGCGGTGGCGCAAACCCTGCCCATGGGCACGCCGAAGGCCGGTGATGCGGCGGAAGCCCGCGCCGTGCTGCAGCGGCCGGTCCATGCCGAGGTGACCGACGGCTCGCACATGCTCGGGTCGTGGCGGATCGCCCTCATTCCCGATGCCGCGCCGCAGGTCGAGGTCGATGGCGACATTGCACCGACGCCGAGCGGAGCCTTCGCAGTGCCCTGGCGGGCCTCGGACGATTATGGCGTGGTCGGGATCGATGCCCAGTTCCGCCGCGTGGCGGAGGAGCCGAAGCCGGGCCAGCCGGCCGCGGCAGCCGACAGCCCGTTCTTGAAGGACGCCCCGAGCTTTGCGATCGCGCTCCAGAAGATGAACCCCCGCGAGGCCAAGGGCCGCGCGTTTCAGGACCTCACGGCTCATCCCTGGGCCGGGCTCATGGTCGACATGACGCTCATCGCCCGCGACCAGGCCGGACAGCGGGGCGTGAGCAAGCCGGTGCGCTTCCGCTTGCCGGAGCGGCAGTTCAGCAAGCCGCTTGCCAGCGCGCTCGTGGAGCAGCGCAAGGTGCTGATCCGAACGCCGGCGGAAAAGAGCAGGGTGGTGCGGTCGCTGGCGGCGCTGATGGCCTGGCCGCAGGGCTTGTTCGAAGGCAGCGGCAGCTATATGGGCGTTCGCATGGCGGCGAGCCGGCTCTATGACGCCGACAAAGAGGAGGGATTGCACCAGGTCATCGATCTCCTTTGGGAGATCGCGATCAGCATCGAGGACGGAGCGCTCGACGATGCGCTGAAGACTCTCGAATCGCTGCGCAAGGAGCTGCAGAAGGCGCTCGCCGAGGGGGCGCCGCCCGACAAGATCGCCGATCTGATGCGACAGCTGCGGGAGGCGATGAACAAATATCTCGAGGCGATGCAGAAGCAGGCGCTGGAGCGGATGCGACAGGGCGGCCAGCCGCAGCAGCGGCCGGGCAGGGAGGTGCGCTCGGAGGATCTCCAGAAGATGCTCGACCAGATCGAGAATTTGGCGAAGCAGGGATCGCGCGATGCGGCACAGGAAATGCTGGCGCAGCTCGAGAATCTGCTGAAGAACCTGCAGCCCGGCATGGCCAACGACATGCAGCGCGGCGGCCCGACGGACCGGATGCTCGACCAGCTCGGCGACATGATGCGCCGGCAGCAGCAGCTGATGGACGAGACATTCCGCCTGCCGCAGGGGCAGCAAGGACAGCCGGGGATGGACGAGCAGGGCCAGCAGGGCCAGGACGCGCGGCCGGGCCAGCAGGGCCGGCAGTCGGGCGGACGCGGCCAGGGCCAAAGCGGACGGCTGGCCGAGCAGCAGGGCGAGCTCGGACGGGCGCTGGACGATCTGCTGCGCCAGCTTGGCGAGCAGGGCATGGACCAGCCGGGCGGGCTTGGCCGGGCGCGGCGGTCGATGGACGATGCAGCCGGGGCGCTCGAAGGCGCCGACCGCGACCGGGCGCTCGGATCGCAGAACGATGCCATGCAGGCGCTGCGCGAGGGCGCGCAGTCGATGGCGCGCGAGATGATGCAACAGCAGGGCACCGGCAATCAGGGCAATTACGGACGGCATGGCGAGGCGCGCGGCGACGACCGCGATCCGCTCGGCCGGCCGATGCCGCGCTCAGGGGAAGATTACGGGCCGGACCGCAACATGCTGCCGGGCGAAGCGGCGATCGAGCAGGCCCGGCGAATCCTCGACTATCTGCGCAACCGCTCCAACGAGCCGAACCGGCCGAAGGTCGAGCTCGATTATTTCGACAGGCTGCTGCGCGGGCTGTATTGAAGGCAGTAGGGAAGGGCACCAGTCACTGCCTATTGCCTATTGCCTATGCCCTATTGCCTCTCTCTCAAGCGCGCTTGCGCAGGTGGCCGACAAAAGGCAGCTCGCGAAAGGCGTGCGCCATGTCCATGCCATAGCCGACCACGAACACGTCGGGGCAGCGGAAGCCGAGGAAGTCGGCATCGATGTCGGCGGCGCGGCGGCCGGGCTTGTCGAGCAAGGCGGCGACGAGGACGCGCCGGGCACCGCGGGCGGCAAGCAGGTCCTTGGCATAGGCGAGCGTGCGCCCGGATTCGAGAATGTCGTCGACGATGAGGACATCGCGGCCGCGCACGTCGGTCTCGATGTCGCGCAGCACCTCGACGTGACCGGCGGAGCGGGTGTGTTCGCGGTAGCTTGCGAGCATCATGAAATCGACCTCGAGACGCAGCCCGGCATGATAGAGGGCGCGCAGAAGGTCGGCGGCGAAGACGAAGCTGCCCTTGAGGATCGGAACCACGAGCAGCGAGACCGGCCGTGCGGCGGCGACCTCGACCCCGAGCTCGGCCACGCGGCGAGCAATCTCGGTCTCGCCGAACAGCACGTCGATCACATGGCCATCGATGTCCACCGCCGTCATGGGCGGGGATTTACCGCGATTTCGGCGGTGTGGGCAAAGCTTATCTCGAGCTCGCGGGCATTGAGCGGCGGCGAGGCCAGGCGGGTGGTGAAGCCGGTGGCCTCGCCGGGCTTGAGAGCGCGGGTGAGGGCGCCCTTGAGCGTCCAGGCATAGACCTCGTGGCCATTGGCATCCTTGAGGCGGAACAGCAGGGCCGGCACGCGGTGATCGCTCCTGGCCGCGTTGACGACCTCGCCGCGAACCGCGAGCACCCGGGTGCCGTCGGCGATGGTGTGAGTCTGCTCGACGCCGCGGATCAGGAAATTGGCCATGCTGGTGTCGAGGCCAACGGCCAGGTAGAGCCGGGCGGCACCCGGCAGGAGCGCGCCAAGCCGGTCGGGGAACAGCATCAAAAGCGCGATCGGGACGGCAATGACCAGGGCCAGCAACGACCAGCCGCGGAGCTCGGCACGGCGGCGCCTGGTGGCAGCGGCATGGCGTTCGGCAGCCTGGCGGGCGGCGCGGGCGATGGCGAGGACATCGTCATCGATCGCGGGATCGTCCAGAAGCGCATCCGGCGGAAGCTCCACGTCGGCAACGACATCGGTGACATCGCGGGCGCCCGATTCGAGCCAGCTCACGCCGCAGCCGCGGCACTGCAGCAGCTGGCGATGGGCGTGCATCGCCAGCTCGTTGCGAGTTGCGCAGGACGGACAGGTCACTATCATCGCCGAAGCGTCCCTCGGAAGGTGGTGATTCGCGGGCTGGCTTGCGTTTGAGTCGAAATTTCGATGGCTCGTCCGAGCAGCTAGCGACAGTGGTGGTTAAATCGGAGTTAAGCGGCCGATCGATCGCTTCGGGGAAGGGATAAGACGTGATCCGGCTGGACAATGTCGGGCTCAGATATGGGCGAGGACCGGAAATCCTGCGCGACGTTTCCTTCGAGCTTGCCCAAGGTTCGTTCACCTTTCTCACCGGACCGTCGGGGGCCGGCAAGTCGTCGCTGCTCAGGCTCTTGTTCCTGGCGCTCAAGCCGACCCGGGGCCTGATCTCGCTGTTCGGCCGCGACGTCGCGGTGCTCAGGCGACGCGAGGTCCCCGACATGCGGCGGCGGATCGGGGTGGTGTTCCAGGACTTCCGGCTGCTCGATCACCTGACGACGTTCGAGAACGTGGCGCTGCCGCTCAGGGTGCAGGGCAAGCGCTTCGAGGATTATCGCCGCGACGTCGAGGAGCTTCTGTCGTGGGTCGGGCTGTCGGGGCAGGCGGACGCCTATCCGCCCGTCCTGTCGGGCGGCGAGAAGCAGCGGGCGGCGATTGCCCGGGCGGTGATCGGCAAGCCCGATCTGTTGCTGGCGGACGAGCCGACCGGCAATGTCGATCCGGCGCTGGCGAGCCGGCTGATGAGGCTGTTCGTCGAGCTCAACAGGTTCGGCACGACCGTGCTCATTGCCTCGCATGACAGCCTGCTCATCCAGGACTCCAAGGCGCCGGTCATGACGCTCGCCAAGGGAGCGCTCACATGGTCGCGGTAAAGGGGGTCGCGGTGACGGCGGGCGCGGCAAAGGAAGTCGCGGCAAAGGTTCGACCGCGACCGCCGGGGCCGATCGTGCCGACGAGCACCGCGGCCCTGCGAACGATGACGATCGCCATGTCGGCCATGTGCTTCCTTGCCTGCCTCGCCATCGCCGGGCTCCTCATGGTGAGCGCGGCGGCCTCGGCCTGGACATCGAGGGTCGGCAGCGAGCTGACGGTCCAGGTCAAGCCGTCGGAGGGCGTCGATACCGATCAGGCAGTCGAAGCGGTCAGCGCCGTGCTCGAGGCGACCCCTGGCATCAAGCGCCACTATGCCCTGTCGCGGAATGACAGCGTCGAGCTTCTCAAGCCCTGGCTCGGTGCCGGGGCGATGCTCGAGGACCTGCCTGTGCCACGGCTGATCGGGGTGGTGGTCGACGGGCAGCATCCGCCCGATCTCGACAGGCTGGCGCTCGCCATCGAGGCGGCAACGCCCGGCGCCAGCCTCGACAGCCATCGCCGCTGGCAAAGCGAGATGGTGCGGCTGGCCTCGGCGCTGCGCACGGTCGGCTTCGCCATCCTGGCGGTCATCGCGGCAACGGCGGCGGCGCTCGTCGCCTATGCCAGCCGCGGTGCGCTCGAGGCCAATCGCGAGACGATCGAGGTGCTCTATCTCGCAGGGGCGCGCGACCGGTTCATCGCGAGCCAGGTGGAGCGGCGGTTCCTCAAGACCGGACTGAGCGCCGGCCTCATCGGCCTTATCGGGGCCGCGGGGGCGCTGGCGCTCGTCGCGGGGTTGGCCGGGGAGCGCGAAAGCGGCGGGATTGCGGCCGCCGTGCAGGGGCTGATGTTCTCGGATTTCGGCGATTCATCGAGGACGCTGGCGCTTCTCGGCCTTGTGCCGCTGCTCACCACGGTGCTCTGCCTGACCAGCGCACGGCTCGCGGTGAGGCGCATTCTACGGACCATGTTCTGATGTCGGAGATAGCGAAAATCGGCTGGACAAGGCGTCAAGCAGCGCAGCACAATCGGGACGCGCAACCGACTGCACAGCGGGTGAACGTGCCGGGCTCGGCAATGACAGGCAGGGAGAACGGGTCGAAAACGAGCCGCGGGGCGTCGTCGCTTCTCGAGCGCGCATCAGGCCGGTGGCGGCTGTTGCGACTGGGACTCGCGGCGGCGCTGCTGGCGCCGATGGCGCTGTTCTTCGCCGGCTTTGCGCTGTTCGTCCTGAGGAGCCCGACGCCGCCGGCCGATTTCGCGGGGCAGGCCGACGGGATCGTGGTTCTGACAGGCGGTCCGCAGCGGATCAACGAGGCGCTCGAGCTCTTACGCAACCACCAGGGCAGACGGCTGCTGATCACCGGCGTCCACCCGCACACCTCGGAGCGGCGGCTGTCGCAACTGTCGGGCGAGGAATCGTTGTTCAGCTGCTGCGTCGACATCGATCGGATCGCCGCCGATACGCGCGGCAATGCCGCCGAGGCGAGCCGCTGGGCGGAGCAGAATCATTTCGAGCGGCTGATCGTGGTCACCAGCGACTATCACATGATGCGGGCGCTGCTCGAATTCTCGCGGCGCATGCCGAACCGGACGTTGACGCCCTGGCCGGTGTCGGCGTTGCCCGAGCTGTCCATTCCGCCGGCGCTGGTCTGGGCGCGGATGTGGCTTGCCGAATATGTGAAATACCTGCTGGCCGTGGTGGCACCGGCGGCGACGACCCGGCAAGCCGACATATGAGCGCCGCCCGTTCGGCCCTGTTCAACGTGGTGTTCTACGTCAATCTCGCCATCTTCCTGGTGGGCGGCTGGATGTTCTTCTTCACGCCGCGGCTGTGGTCGATCAAGGCGCTGCAGGTTTGGGCAGAGAGCGCGCAGTGGTGGCTCGAGAAGATCGTCGGCACGAGGATGGAAGTGCGGGGTCGCGAGCACATCCCGGCCGGCGCCTGCATCGTCGCCGGCAAGCATCAGTCGGCGTGGGACACTTTCGCTCTCCTGCCGCTGCTTACGGATCCGGCCGTGGTCATGAAGCGCGAGCTGATGTTCATCCCGTTCTTCGGCTGGTTCTCGGTGAAGTTCAAGATGATCGGCATCGACCGGTCGGCCGGGGCCGGGGCGATCAAGCGGCTGGTGGGGCAGGCGCGCGAGGCGGTGAAGATGGGGCGGCATGTGCTGATCTTTCCCGAGGGCTCGCGACGGGCCCCCGACGCGCCAGCCGATTACAAGCCGGGAGCCTCGGCAGTCTATCTCGGGACGGGCGTGGCTTGCGTCCCGTTCGGATTGAATTCGGGGCTGTTCTGGCCGCGCCGCCAGTTCATGCGGCGGCCCGGCACGATCATCGTCGAGTTCCGGCCGGCCATTCCGGCGGGGCTCGGCCGGCGCGCCTTCGAGCAGCGGCTCGAGACCGAGATCGAGGACACGACGCGGCGGCTGGTGGCGGAGGGGCGAGCGCAGCTCGCGGCCGGAGCCTAGGGGCATGATGCGCCGAAGTGGAATCTGTTGGGCTGCACTGTCCCTCTCTCCTCATGGCCGGGCTTGACCCGGCCATCCAGTCTTTTCTGCACCATCCGCTGGATGGCCGGCTCGGGGGCCGGCCATGAGGGATGAAAGGATGGCATGCATCAACCTCAGCTCATCGTACCCTAGGGGCGCTCGTCGAGCAGCCGGCGGGCGATGACCTGGGCCTGTATCTCGGCGGCGCCCTCGAAAATATTGAGGATGCGGGCATCGCACAGCACCCGGCTGACCTGATATTCAAGGGCAAAGCCGTTGCCGCCATGGATCTGGAGCGCGTTGTCGGCCGAGCTCCAGGCGATTCGAGCCGCCAGCAGCTTGGCCATGCCCGCCTCGAGATCGCACCGCCGCCCGGCATCCTTCTCGCGGGCGGCGAAATAGGTGAGCTGGCGCGCCGCCATGATCTCGGCCGCCATCAGCGCAAGCTTGTCGGCAATGCGCGGGAAGGCGATGATCGGCTTGCCGAACTGGCTGCGGCTCAGGGCATAGCCGAGGCCGAGGTCGAGGGCGTTCTGGGCGACGCCGACGGCGCGGGCGGCGGTCTGGATACGGGCAGCCTCGAAGGTCTGCATCAGCTGCTTGAAGCCCTGCCCCTCGCGGCCGCCGAGCAGGTTCTCGGCGTCGACCGCGAAGCCGTCGAAACGGATCTCGAACTCCTTCATGCCGCGATAGCCGAGCACCTCGATCTCGCCGCCCGACATGCCGGCGACCGGAAAGGGATCAGCGTCGCTGCCGCGGGGCTTCTCGGCGAGAAACATTGACAGGCCGCGATAGCCCGGCTCGTTGGGGTCGGTGCGGGCGAGCAATGTCATCAGATCGGCCCGGACCGGGTGGGTGATCCAGGTCTTGTTGCCGGTGATGCGGTAGACGTCGCCGTCGCGCTGAGCCCGGGTTTTCAGGGAGGCGAGATCGGAGCCGGTATCGGGCTCGGTGAAGACGGCGGTGGGCAAGACCTCGCCGGTCGCGAGCCGCGGCAGCCAGCGACGCTTCTGCTCGTCGGTGCCGGCGGCGAGGATGAGCTCGCTGGCGATCTCGCTGCGGGTGCCGAGCGAGCCGACCGCGATCCAGCCGCGCGACAATTCCTCGGAGACGACGCACATGGCCTCCTTGCCAAGCCCCATGCCGCCATGCTCTTCCGGCAAGGTCAGCGCGAAGACGCCGAGACCGGCCAGCTCCGCAATGAGCTCGAGCGGGACATAGGCATTGGCGCGGTGCCATTCATGGGCCTTGGGCGCAACCCGGTCTTCGACGAAGCGACGCATCTCGCTGCGGATGTGGTCCAGAGTATCGTCGAGGCCGCAATCGCCATAGGTGGCGGCGCTTCCCGCTTCGACCATGAGCTGGACGAGGCGGGCCCGCGTCGCCGCGGTCGAGCCTTCGGCGATCAGCGGAGCGGCGATGGTCTTCAGGGCGGCGACATCGGCATCCACCAATCCAACATGGGCAAGCCTCGCAAATTCCTGCTGGTTCATCGGGATGCCGCCGATGATCTGCTCGAGATATTCGGCGAACAGGATGCCGGCGAGGAGGCGCTCGAGCTCGGTGAAACGGTCGGCCTCGGCCAGCCGCCGCGCCCAGGCCGCGAGGCTTTTCAGGGTCGCGCCATAGGTGGCGAGCCAGGCAAGGCTGTGCAGCACATGCTGCTCGCGCTCGAGCGTCGAGGGATCGGCTCCGCCGGCATCGGCAATCCTGTGCGAAACGCTGCTCCTGGCCTTGGCGACGGCATCGGCAACGGCTTTCGCCACCGCATCGAGACGGTCCGGGGTCATGGCGTCACTCCTTGCTGGCCGGTGCGCGGGCGAGCCCGCCCATGCGGCACACCTCGATCCATTCGTCGTGGCGCACCGGCTGAACCGAGAGGCGGGAGTTCTTCACCAGCGCCATCTCGGCAAGCTTGCGATTGTTCTTGATCGCGGCGAGCGACACCGGCTGCGGCATATCGGTTTCGGCCCGCAGGTCGACGCATTCCCAGCGGGGATCGTCGCTGCCGCGCTCGGGATGGGCCGGGGCGATGACGCGGACGAGGCCGACAATGTCGAGCCCGGCTTGGGAATGATAGAAAAAGCCGAGGTCGCCGATCTTCATCAAGCGCATGTTGTTGCGGGCCTGGTAGTTGCGCACGCCGTCCCACTGCGAACCCTTGGCCCCGAGCTTCTTCAGATCAGACCAAGAGAAGGCCTCGGGTTCGGATTTGAACAGCCAATATGCCATGGGTCGGTTCCATTCCTGCTATTCGCTGCGAAGCGGGCGGGAGAGAAGGCGGGCAATCTCGTGCTCCGGCGAGGAGGCGCCGGAGAGGACCGCATCGACGGCCTGGCAGAGCGGCGCATCGACGCCGTGGCGGCGGGCGAGCGCCACCGCGACCGCGGCGGTGTAGAGTCCTTCGCTGACCCCGCTCTGGCCGGCGATGGCCTGGCTGAGCGGTTGGCCGCTGCCCAGGGCAAAGCCGAGGCTGTAATTGCGCGACTGAGGGCTTGCGCATGTCAGGATGAGATCGCCGAGGCCGGAGAGGCCGGCAAGGGTGGCGGCTTGAGCGCCGAAGGCCTGGCCGAGCCGCGTCATCTCGGCAAAGGCGCGGGTGGTGAGGGCCGCGCGCGCGGACTCGCCGAAGCCGCGGCCATCGGAGATGCCGCAGGCAATGGCCATGACATTCTTGAGGGCGCCGCCGATCTGGACGCCCCTGAGGTCGTCCGAGGCATAGATGCGAAAGGTCGCCTGTGCGAGGACGGCTGCAATGGCCACGGCCTCGTCGCGGTCGGCACCGCCCAGGGTGACGGCAGTGGGGAGACCACGGGCGACATCGCCGGCAAAGCCGGGGCCGGAAAGCGCATAGGCGCGGGCGAGCGGTGCAGCCTCGACCAGGACCTCGCTCGGAAGCCTGCCGCTCAGGCGATCGAGACCCTTGGCGCAGATCACGACCGGACCGCGCAGGGCTGCGCCAAGACCGGCGAGAGCATCGCGGATGGTCTGAGCCGGGACTGCCAGCAGGACGATATCGGCGGCCGCGACGCTCATGCCGTCGCTGGTGATCGCGAGCGCCGGCGGAAGGGCAACTCCGGGCAGCCGGGCTTCGTTGCGCCGCTCGGCCGACATCCGCGCGGCAGCCTCCGGGGTGCGCGTCCACAGGATGGTGCGACGCCCGGCGCGGGCGCTCAAGACGGCAAGCGCGGTGCCCCAGGCGCCCGAGCCGATCACGCCGATCAAGGGGTCGGAGACGCTCACCCCTTGACCCCGGCAAAGGGGACCGGCGGCGCCTCGCTGTCCAATGGCCAGCGCGCGCGATGCGGCACATCGAGCGGGCTCGCCTCGTCGCGGACGAGGCGCTCGGCGCCGGCCCAAGCAACCATGGCGGCATTGTCGGTGCACAGTTCGGGCGGCGGTGCCGACAGGCGGAAGCCGCGGCCGGCGCACTGTGCGGCGATCTCCTGGCGCAGCACCCGGTTGGCGGCGACCCCACCGGCCACCACCAAGACCGGGCGGGCCTCGGGAAAGTCGGCGAGGAAGCGGTCCATGGCACGGCCCAGGCGGTCGATCAGCGTATCGGTCACCGCAGTCTGGAAGCTCGCCGCGATATCGGCGATGTCACGGTCGCAGAGCGGCCCGATGCTCTCGACGGCATGGCGGATGGCGGTCTTCAGGCCGGAGAAGGAAAAATGGCAGTCGTTGCGGCCGGCAAGCGGGCGCGGAAAGTCGAAGCGGCGGGGGTCGCCGGTCAGCGCGCGCTGCTCGACCGCCGGGCCGCCCGGATAGGGGAGGCCGAGGAGCTTCGCTGTCTTGTCGAAGGCCTCGCCCAGGGCGTCGTCGAGGGTGGTGCCGTAGCGGCGGTAACGGCCGACAGCCGCGACGCCGAGGGTCTGGGTGTGGCCGCCGGATACCAGGAGCACGAGATAGGGCGGGCGCAATCCCTCGGTCAGGCCGGGGGTCAGGACATGGGCCTCGAGGTGATTGACGGCAATGAGCGGAATGCCGGTCGCAAGCGCAATCGCCTTGGCGGTCATCAGTCCGACGATGAGGCCGCCGGCAAGGCCGGGGCCGGCGGTCGCGGCAACGCCGTCGAGATCGGCGACGGCGAGGCGGGCCTCGCGCAGCGCGGCGAGGGCAAGGCGGTCGAGATGGCGGATATGGGAGCGGGCCGCGATCTCGGGCACCACGCCGCCATAGAGCCGATGTTCGGAAATCTGAGAAAGCAGTTGATTGGCCAGGATAAATCCGCGACCGTCCTGGTCGCGACGGACGATGGCCGCGGCCGTCTCGTCGCAAGAGGTTTCAAAGCCGAGCACAGTCGTTCCGCCTGGGGACACGTCGCGAGGACCCTTCTATCCGCCTGAGCCTTGGGGCTAAGCTCGATCGGAGCGCAACGGATCTAGCATCGGGTCAACGGTGTTGCCAGCACCCGTCTTGAGAATCGGAACCCGTGGATCGCCGCTCGCCCTGATCCAGGCGGGAGCGGCGCGGGACGCGCTGGTCAGGGCGCATCGGCTTGATCCCGAGGCGGTCGCCATCGTCCCGATCTCGACCACCGGCGACCGCGAACGCAACCGGTCGCTCGCCGAGATCGGCGGCAAGGGGCTGTTCACCAAGGAGATCGAGGAGGCACTGCTTGCGGGTTCGATCGACATTGCCGTCCATTCGATGAAGGACCTGCCGGCGGTGCTGCCGGAGGGCCTCGCGATCACGGCGATGCTGCCGCGGGAGGATCCGCGCGACGCCTTCATCTCGCCGGTCGCGCCGACGCTTCAGGGGCTGCCCAGGGGCGCAAGGCTCGGCTCCTCGTCGGTCCGACGGGCGGCGCAGGCGCTGCATCTCAGGCCCGATCTCGAGATCGTGCCGTTCCGCGGGAATGTCGAGACAAGGCTGCGCAAGCTCGAGGCCGGGGTCGCGGCCGCGACATTCCTGGCGATGGCGGGGCTCAACCGGCTCGGGCTCGGTGACACGGCGACGGCGATCATGTCGGTCGAGGAGATGCTGCCGGCGCTGGCGCAAGGCGCGATCGGGCTCGAGACACGGGCGGCGGATACAGCGATCATCGATCTCGTTCAAGCGGTCGATGACCCAGCAACGGCGGCGGCCGTGGCCGCCGAGCGCGGCTTCCTCAAGGCGCTCGACGGGTCGTGCCGGACGCCGATCGCCGGGCTCGCGGTGCTTGATGGGGAGCTGCTGCGGTTCCGTGGGACGGCGCTGACGCCGGACGGGCGGCAGGTCTTCGAGGCGGTGCGGGAAGGATCGGCGGGCGAGGCGGCGGCGCTCGGGGCCGATGCGGGGCGCGAGGTGCAGCGCCTCGGCGGTGCGGCAATCGGAGGCTAGGCTTGCGCTTCATCGTGACGAGGCCCGAGGCGGATGCCGGCGCCGTGGCGCAGCGGCTCGAAAGCGCCGGCCATGAGGTCGTCAAGGCGCCGCTCATGGCCATCGAGCGGCGGCCGGGGGTCATTCCGGAGCGCAGCTATCGGGCGGTGCTCATCACCAGCGCCAACGGGGCACGGGCGCTCGCCGACCATCCGCATCGTCAGCGGCTTGCGGATGCGGAAGTTCACGCGGTCGGGCCGGGCTCGGCAGCAGCAATGCGCGCGGCAGGCTGGGGTGCGGTCCATCAGGCTGAAGGCGATGTGGCGGCGCTCATTGCCGCGGTCAGGGCGCATCTTAAGCCGGCCGACGGGCCGCTGCTCCATGTCAGCGGCGAGACCGTGACGGGCGATCTCGCAGGGGCGCTGGCGGCATCGGGCTTTGCGGTGGACCGGGTGGTGCTCTATGCCGCCGACCCGGTTCCGGCGCTGCCGGCGGGGGCGGCGGCGGTGCTGGCCGAGGCGCGCCGTGGCGACGCGGTGCTGCTCTATTCGCCGCGAACGGCTGAGATCTGGGTCAGGCTGGTGGTCGCGGCAGGGCTCGGCACGGCAGCGGCGAAGCTTCAACATCTCTGCCTGTCGGAAGCGGTGGCGAGGCGGGTCGGGTCGGCTTTTCCCGATGCACCGGTTGCGGTGGCGGCCCGGCCGGACGAGGACGCGATGGTCGCGCTGGCGCTCATGACGGCCGCGGCGGGGCGGTAAATCGCA
>DATAOT010000043.1:0-7161 GCA_036265615.1 Aestuariivirgaceae bacterium | reverse complement strand
CGATCCACACCGCCATCAATCTCATGGGCCTGCCCGCACACTATACACAGATGATCCTCGGCGCCCTCGTCCTGGCTGCCGTTCTCATCGACACCGTCAAGCTCCAGATCCGGCAGAAGCTCGCATGAGGCTCAAGCACCGGGTCGCCCTTGTCATCGGTGCGGCTCGCGGCATCGGCGCGGCGATCGCCGAGCGGTTCATCGAGGAGGGTGCCAGTGTCGTCATTGCCGATTGTGACTAGGCTGCCGGCACCGCCATGGCAGCACGGCTTGGCTGTGGTTTCCTGCATGCCGATGTCGCATCCAAGGTCGATGCCGAGCGGGCGGTGGCAGCGGCAGTGAAAGGTCATGGGCGACTCGACATTCTGGTGCAGAATGCCGGCATCTTTCCCTGGACGCTGATCGAGAACATCGAGCCCGAGGAGTGGGACCATGTCATGGCCGTCAATCTCCGGGGCACCTATCTCGCAGCGCGCGCCGCCTTGGCGCCGATGCGGGCTGCGGGGAGCGGCCGCATGATCTTCACTTCCTCGATCACCGGGCCCAGGGTGACGAGTCCCGGCCATGGTCACTATTCCGCCAGCAAGGCCGGCATCAACGGCTTCATCAAGGCGGCAGCGCTCGAATTCGCAGGCTTCGGCATCACCGTCAACGGCGTCGAGCCGGGCAACATCCTGACTGAGGCCGTCACGGCTGCGCGCAGCCCCGCTTTTCTCAAGGCCATGCAGGACATGGTCCCGCTCGGTCGCCTCGGCACGCCGCGCGACGTCGCCAATGCCGTGCTGTTTCTCGCCTCCGAGGAGGCGTCCTACATCACTGGCACCACCATCCTCGTCGATGGCGGCCAGACCCTTCCCGAAGGCGCCGACTTCCGTCTGAACCCGGAATGAAGCCATGGCAGGCATGGGACGGCTCCACGATCGCGTCGCCCTCATCACCGGGGCGGCGCGCGGCATCGGCCTTGCGGCAGCCCGTGCCTTGCTGGCCGAGGGCGCGCGCGTCGCTTTGTGCGACATCGACGAAGAGCCGCTGCAGGCTGCCGCGGCCGAGCTGTTGCAGGCTGGATTGCCGGTTAAGGCCGCAAAGGTCGATGTCTCGGATCAGGACAGCATCGCTCGTGCGGTCGAGATGACGGTGGCGGCCTGGGGGCAGCTCGATGTGCTCGTCAGCAACGCCGCCATCACCGATGACACGCCGCTCGAGAGCCTCGCTCCGCAGCAGTGGCACAAGGTGATGGCGGTCAACCTCGACAGCGTGCTTTATGGCGCCAGGGCCGCCGTCCCGCATCTCGGGCGCAGCGCCAATGCCAGCATCATCAACATTGCCTCGATCCAGGGCCTGCGTGGCCAGCCCCATGCCATGGCTTACGCGTCTGCCAAGGCCGCGGTGATCAACCTGACCCGCTGCATGGCCGTCGACCTCGGACCGCTCGGCATCCGTGCCAATGCCGTTGCGCCGGGCTTCATCGACACCCGCATGGCGCTGATGCATGGCAGCATCCATGAGCATCGCACCGACTGGTTTCAGGACATCTTCATCAAATATGGGCGTCTGCCGCTCCGCCGCCCCGGCACCCCCGATGATGTTGCAGGACCGATTCTGTTCCTGGCGAGCGACTTGAGCCGCTATGTGACCGGGCAGGTGCTCGTGGTCGATGGCGGTCTGACCTGCACCTATTGACGAGGCGCCGATGTCCGTCACCGACCTCTATCGAAAGCGCGGCATCCGCACCGTGATCAATGCCAATGGGCCGGCGACCCGTCTGTCCGGTGGCGTCATGCGCCCCGAAGTCGTCGCCGCCATGTCTGAAGCCGCTCTGCGCTGCGTGGATATGGCGGAGCTTGAGGCGCATGCCTCGCAAGTGATCGCCAATGTCACCGGCGCCGAGGCCGGCTACGTCGCATCCGGTGCCGCCGCCTGCCTGCTGCTTGCGACTGCCGCCTGCGTCACCGGCCTCGATCTCGGGCTGATGGCCCGCCTGCCCGAGACCGCCGGGAGAAGGAACGAGATCATCGTCGCCCGCAGCCAGCGCAATCTCTACGACCATGCGGTGCGGACCGCCGGCATCCGGTTCGTCGAAGTCGGTCTGCCCGACCGCTATGCCGGCGCCGGACTCCGCGATGCCGAGGCCTGGGAGATCGCCGATGCGATAAGTGACCGCACGGCCGGTGTGTTCTATGTCGCCGACCGCTTTGCCCGGCCCCGTTTGAGCGAGGTGATCGCGGTCGCCCATGCTGCCGGCCTTCCGGTGATCGTCGATGCTGCGGCGCAGCTGCCGCCGCAGGTCAATTTGAGGCGTTTCATCGAAGAGGGCGCCGACCTCGTGGCCTTTTCCGGCGGCAAGGCCATCAACGGACCGCAGGCCACCGGCATCCTGTGCGGCCGCCGCGACCTGGTCATGGCAGCCGCGCTGCAGCATCTCGACTTCGACATCCTGTGGCACCAGTGGTCGCCGCCCCCGACGCTCATCGACAAGATGCAGCTGAAGGGCGTGCCCCAGCACGGCATCGGCCGCATTTGCAAGGTCGGCAAGGAGCAGATCATCGGCCTTTTGACCGCGCTCGAGCTGTTTGTCGCCGAGGGCGATGCTGCCCGCCATGTCCGCTGGAAGACCGTGGCCGAGGGCCTGGCCGCCGGCCTCGATGGCCTCAAGGGCTGCACCGTTCGTCTCGAGGGCTTGGACAATCCCGAGGAGGTCCCGACCGTGAGGCTGGCCCTGTCGCGAGGCTCGAGCCTGTCTGCCCTCGAACTGGTGGCTGCGCTCCAGAACGGCACGCCTGCCATTGCCGCCGACCCGTCATGTTGCGATCACGGCTTCGTGATCCTCAACCCGATCTGCCTCCAGCCGGGTGAACCGGAGCAGATCGCCGCAGCCATTCGCCGGCTGCTTCTGAAAAGTTGACTCAGCTGGTCGGGAATTGCTAGTCCCATGCCGAGCAGGCCTCTGACCGCTGGAGTCATTGATGAAATTCGTGCTTTCCGCGCTTTCTGCGGCTGTTGTCCTGGCCGCTGCCATGATCTGCGTCCCCGGATCGTCGGGCGCTGAAAACGCAGCCGGGACCATCACCATCTACAATGCGCAGCATGCCAGCCTCGCCAAGGAATGGGTGCAAGCCTTTACCAAGGAGACCGGCATCAAGGTCGTCCTGCGCAATGGCGGTGACAGCGAGTTCGCCAACCAGATCGTCGCCGAAGGCAGCAACTCGCCGGCCGACGTCTTCCTCACCGAAAACTCTCCGGCCATGGCTCTTGTCGACCAGGCCGGGCTGTTCGCCCCGGTCGATCCAGCGACCCTGGCGCAGGTTCCCGACGAATTCCGCCCTGCTGATGGTCGCTGGGTCGGGATTGCCGCCCGCAGCACCGTTTTCGCCTATGACAAGACCAGGCTTGCTCCAGACAAGCTGCCGAAATCGCTGCTCGATCTGGCCGATCCGAGTTGGAAGGAGCGCTGGGCGGCCTCGCCGAACGGTGCCGATTTCCAGGCCATCGTCAGCGCTCTCCTCGAGCTGAAGGGCGAAGCAGCCACCCGCGAATGGCTCCAGGCGATGAAGGACAACGTCAAGGTCTATCGCGGCAACAGCACCGCCATGAAGGCCGTCAATGCCGGCCAGGTCGAGGGCGCAGTGATCTATCACTACTATTATTACGGCGACCAGGCGAAGACCGGCGAGAACAGCAAGAATGTCGCGCTGCACTACTTCAAGAACCACGACCCCGGCGCCTTTGTCAGCATCTCCGGCGGCGGCGTGCTGGCATCGAGCAAGCATCCCAAGCAAGCCCAGGCCTTTCTCAAATGGATCACCGGCAAGGGTGGCCAGGAGATCTTGAAAACCGGCACGTCTTTCGAATATGCCGTTGGCAAGGGCGCCGACTCCAACCCGGCCCTGGTGCCCCTTCAGGACCTGCAGGCGCCCAAGGTCGAACCATCGAAACTCAACAGCAAAAAGGTCACGGACCTGATGACGGAGGTCGGTCTGCTCTGATCCCCATCTCTGTTGCCCGCAGCATAGCGCTCGCGCCAGCCGCGCAATCGGTTCGGCAGCGGCTGCTCTTGCCGGCGAAGGGCTGGATGATCGCTGCTGCCGTTGCGGTCTCGCTGCTGTCCCTCCTGCCGCTCGGCTTCGTCATCTGGACCACCGCCGAGACCGGCTGGGTCACCGCCTCGGCCCTGATCTTTCGTCCGCGGGTCGGTGATCTGCTGGCCAATTCGCTGCTGCTGATCGTGCTGGCCGTGCCGCTTTGCACCTTGCTGGGCCTGGCCCTTGCTTGGCTGACCGAGCGCAGCGACCTGCCGGGCCGTCGATTATGGGCCTGGCTGCTCGTCGCCCCGCTGGCCGTGCCCGCCTTCGTCCAGAGCTATGCCTGGGTGAGCCTGGTGCCCGCCCTGCATGGCCTACTCGGCGGCGTCCTCGTATCCGTTCTGGCCTATTTTCCCTTTCTCTACCTGCCGCTTGCGGCAACGCTCCGGCGTCTCGATCCGGCACTCGAGGACAGCGCCGCCTCGCTCGGCCTCGGCCCCTGGCGCGCTTTCTTGCGCGTCACGCTCCCGCAGCTGCGCCTTGCCGTCTGCGGCGGCGCGCTCCTCGTCGGGCTGCACCTCCTTTCCGAATATGGCCTCTTCGCCATGATTCGCTTCGAGACCTTCACCACCGCCATTGTCGACCAGTTCCAGTCGACCTTCGACGGCCCTGCCGGCACCATGCTGGCCCTGGTCCTGGTCGCCTGCTGCCTCGGCCTGCTTGGACTCGAGAACGCCGCGCGGGGCGAGGAACGCTATGCCCGGGTCGGCGCCGGTGCACCTCGCCTGCCGACCAAGGTCCACCTCGGTTGGCTGATGCTTCCCTGCCTCGGCTTGCCCGTCATGACCGTCCTCCTGGCGCTCGGCGTGCCTTTTCTCACCATTGGAAGGTGGCTCGTCGCTGGCGGCAGCGCCATGTTTCAGATGAGCGACATCCTTTCGGCGCTCTGGCAGACCGTGCTGCTGGCCTTGGCCGGCGGCCTTCTGACCATGGCAGCCGCCCTGCCGATCGCCTGGGTGGCAGTGCGAGGCGACGGCCCGGTGCCACGCCTGCTCGAAGCCTGCGGCTATGTGGTGGGCTCCTTGCCGAGCGTGGTTGTGGCTCTGGCCGTCGTCTCTGTCACGGTGCGCCTGCTGTTCCCGCTTTATCAGACATTTTTCACCATCCTCGCGGCCTATGCGCTGATGTTTCTGCCCCGTGCCATCATTGGCCTCAGGGCAAGCCTCGCCCAGGTGCCGGTCGAGCTCGAACAGGCTGCCGCCAGCCTCGGCAAGACGCCGGGGCGCGCGTTGTGGGCGACGACGATCAGGTTGTCGGCGCCGGGTGCCGCCGCCGGCATGACCCTTGCCTCCCTCGGCATTCTGAATGAGCTCACCGCCACTCAGATGCTCGCACCGAACGGCACTCGCACCTTGGCCATGGGCTTCTGGTCATTGTCGAGCGAGCTCGACTACGCCGCCGCCGCGCCCTATGCCCTGGCCATGATCGTGATCTCGCTGCCTCTCACCTGGCTGCTTTTCCTTCAGTCCAAGCGGCTGGCCGGCCAATGAGCTTTCTTCAGGTCACCGGCCTGCGCAAGAGCTACGGCGCCGTGGCGGCGCTGGACGGCATCGATCTGACCGTCCCGGCTGTCAGCCGCACTGCCATCGTCGGACCATCGGGCTGTGGCAAGACGACGCTTTTGCGCTTGATCGCCGGCTTCGAGGTGCCTGATGCCGGGCGCATCCTGCTCGATGGCGAGCTGCTGGTCGACGAGCAGCATGCGGTTCCGGCGCATCAGCGCGGCATCGGCGTCGTGATGCAGGATGGCGCCCTGTTCCCCCATCTCAGCATCGCCGACAATATCGGCTTCGGCTTGAGCCGGAACGAGCCCGACCGGGCGCGGCGCATCGCCGATCTTGCCTACACGGTCGGGCTCGATGCATCGATCCTGAAGCGCCGTCCGCACCAGCTCTCGGGCGGCCAGCAGCAGCGGGTGGCATTGGCCAGGGCCATGGCGCGGCGGCCCAGTCTCATGCTGCTCGATGAGCCATTCTCGGCGCTTGACATGGGTCTGCGCGCCAGCATGCGCGAAGCTGTGGCCGAGCTTCTCGAATCGGCCGGAATCACCACCATCCTCGTCACCCACGATCAGGCCGAGGCGCTGTCCTTCGCCGACCAGGTCGCCGTCATGCGCGAGGGCCGGTTTTCGCAGGTCGGAACGCCCCGCGATCTCTATTTCCGCCCCAAGGACACGATGGTTGCCCAATTCCTGGGCGACGCCATCCTGCTGCCGGCCCGACTGTTGCGCGGCATGGCCGACTGTGCCATCGGCAAGGTGGGGGTGATCGAGGCCGACCGGAGCGATTCGGCGCGCATCATGCTGCGCCCGGAACAGATTGTCCTCGAGCCGGTCTCGGCCGCCGAAGCAACCGCCAGCACGACCGTGCCGGCCTTTGCCTATGGCGAGGTCAAGAAATCGGAATTTGCCGGTTCCTACTGCACCGTTTCGCTGCGCTTGCTGAACATGCCGGACGCCCCTGCGGCCGCCATCGGTGAGAGTCCCCTGGTGCTGCGGCACTCGTCCGTCGAGGAGCTGGCGCTCGGATCCTTCGTCAGGATCAGGATCGTCGGTAAGGCGCATGTGATCGCTTGACCGCCGATCCGGGGAGCCATCACCGAGACTTGCACGTTGAAGCTTGAGGAATGTGCCATCATTACAAGGTCGTAACGATTCGGCCATCATCCTGAAAGGCGCACCACGTCAGGATTTTACGCCCACGAGGGGGCGGTATAGTTTCTGCGGAAACCGGCATCATTTTCATGGGAATGCGGAGAACCACATCGGCCGTGCTGCTTGCCGCAGTCCTCCTGGCGGCGGGTGGGGGCTATTATGCCTGGCAGAAGCAGCATGGGCCGCCATCGGGCGAGCTTCTGGCGAGCCGCGGAGCTGCCCCGCAGGGGCCGGTTCCGGTGACCTTGAGCACGGCTGAAAAGACGGCATTTCCCGTCTATCGCAACGGGCTTGGCACGGTGCAGGCCTTCAACTCGGTATTGGTCCGCACGAGGGTCGACGGACAGATCGAGAAGGTCGCCTTCAAGGAAGGCCAGATGGTTAAGGCGGGCGACATACTGGTTCAGATCGACGCGCGCCAGTACCAGGC
>DATAOT010000042.1:0-19587 GCA_036265615.1 Aestuariivirgaceae bacterium | reverse complement strand
GGCCGAGGCGCCCTCCATCGTGACCACGATCGTGCCGACCTCGCCGGTGCGCCCCACATGGGTGCCGCCGCACAGCTCCATCGAATAGATCCGGCGGTTGCCGCTGCCGGGCTCGACTCCCATGGTCACCACCCGCACCTCCTCGCCATACTTCTCGCCGAAGAGCGCCCGCGCTCCCGCCGCGATCGCCTCGTCGACCGACATCAACCGGGTGGTGACCTCGTCATTCTGCGCCACCACCTGATTGGCGACATCCTCGACCGCGCTGATCTCGGCCTCGCTCAGCGCCTTGGGGTGCGAGAAGTCGAAGCGCAGCCGATCCGGCTCGACCAGCGATCCCTTCTGGGCCACATGCGGCCCGAGCACCTGGCGCAGCGCCTCGTGCAGCAGATGGGTCGCCGAGTGATGGATGCGGATCGTGCGCCGCCGCTCATGATCGACCTCGAGCTCGACCGGCTCCTCGACCCGGATGCTGCCCTCTTCGACCCGGCCGAGATGGACATGGAGATCGCCGAGCTTCTTCTGCGTGTCGGTCACCCGGAAGCGCCCGCCGCCGGCGGTGCGGATCACCCCCTGGTCGCCGACTTGGCCGCCGGCCTCGGCATAGAACGGCGTCTGGTTCAGCACCAGCGCGCCGGACTGGCCCTTGTCCAGCACCTGCTTCTCCTGCCCGTCCTCGCCGACAATCGCTCGGACCACGCCTTCCGCGCGCTCGGTATCATAGCCGAGGAACTCGCTCGCCCCGACCCGGTCGCGGATCTCGTACCACTGGCTCTCGGTTGCCGCCTCGCCGGAGCCGGCCCAGTTGCGGCGCGCCTCCTGGCGCTGGCGCTCCATCGCCTGGTTGAAGGCCTGGAGGTCGACGGTGATGCCGCGCGGCTTCAGCGCATCCTGGGTCAGGTCGAGCGGGAAGCCATAGGTGTCATAGAGGCGAAACGCCACCTTGCCGGAGAACACGCCGCCCGGCTGAAGCTCCGCCGATTCCTCCTCGAGCATGCGCAGGCCCCGCTCGAGGGTGCGGCGGAACCGGGTCTCCTCGAGCTTGAGGGTCTCGACGATCAGCGCCTCGGCGCGGGAAAGCTCGGGATAGGCCTCGCCCATCTCGCGCTTGAGCGCCGGGACGAGCTTCCACATCAAGGGTTCGCGCGCGCCGATGAGCTCGGCATGCCGCATGGCGCGGCGCATGATGCGGCGCAGCACATAGCCGCGGCCCTCGTTCGACGGCAGCACGCCGTCGGCGATCAGAAAGGACGAGGCGCGCAGGTGATCGGCGATCACCCGGTGCGAGGCAAGGGCGGGGCCCTCGGCGGCCGTGTCGGTCTCCTCCTCGATGGCGCGGATGAGCGAGCGGAAGAGATCTGTCTGATAGTTGTCATGGGTGCCCTGGAGCACCGCCGCGATGCGCTCGAGCCCCATGCCGGTGTCGATCGAGGGGCGCGGCAGGTTGACCCGCTCGGACGGCGTCACCTGCTCGAACTGCATGAAGACGAGGTTCCAGATCTCGATGAAGCGGTCGCCGTCGGCTTCCGCCGAGCCGGGCGGACCGCCGGGAATGTGCTCGCCATGATCATAGAAGATCTCGGAGCACGGGCCGCACGGGCCGGTCTCGCCCATCGACCAGAAATTGTCCGAGGTGGCGATGCGGATGATGCGGCTCTCGGGCAGGCCGGCGATGCGCCGCCACAGGCCGAAAGCCTCGTCGTCGTCGACATAGACGGTGACCGTCAGCCGCTCGGGGGAAAGGCCGAACTCGCGGGTGATGAGCCGCCAGGCGAGATCGATGGCGCGCTCCTTGAAATAATCGCCGAAGGAGAAATTCCCCAACATTTCGAAGAACGTATGGTGGCGGGCCGTGTAGCCGACATTGTCGAGGTCATTGTGCTTGCCGCCGGCCCGGACGCATTTCTGGGCGGTCACCGCCCGGCTGTAGGGCCGCTTCTCGGCGCCGGTGAACACGTTCTTGAACTGCACCATGCCGGAATTGGTGAACATCAGCGTCGGATCGTTGCGCGGCACCAGCGGCGAGGAGGGCACGACCTCATGGCCCTCCTTGCGGAAGAAATCGAGGAATTGGGAGCGGATCTCGCTGACACCGGTCATTGCGGGGCCTTCTCGGACTGAAGCTCGGGAGGGGTATGGAGAAAAGCGGACGGCCGGGTCAAGCCCAGTTTCACGAAGGATCAAATGCAACTGTGCCGAACAGCACAACCGGCGCGGTGAAAATGAGTTAGATAAGCAGAGAAAATGCTACGGGGGAGAGCCATGCCTGGCGTCCGAAAGGTTTTATCTCAGAATATCCAGAACCTTCCCAATCTCAGCATGAAGCAGACCCTCAAGGTCGCCGCCCGCTTCGTTCAGCGAAGGCCCGAGGATATGCAGCGCGTCTTCGACAAGGCGAAGGCAAGAAAAGAGGCTCCGGTCGCGGTCTATGAGGCAATCCAACGGCTTTGGAGTGATCACAATATTGCTAACTCGTACGACCTCAATTTTATGAACTTGGTACGTGAAGAAGTGAAAAGACATGAGGGAACAAAGAAGTCGCAACGACTAGACAATGCTGATTTTAACGTCGCGGTCAATGACTCGCTCTGGAAGGCGACGGTGGGCAGCGGCAAGGGCAATCTGGCCATTCGCTTGAAGAACAGAGAAACGGATGGGAGTCGCCCCGCACTGCGTGCCCTGGAAGCGGATCTTCACAAAGCCGCCAAGGGCGATCCGAAGAAGTACGAGACCGCTTTGAAGCTGGCCGCCCTGCTGGATGCGGTGAACAAGAGCCCGACGCAGGACGGGAGCCCGTTTGAGGGATGGGCTGACAGCTTGGAAAAGCTGGGTCTGGGACCGATGTTCGCCACTCCCATATTCTCAGCCATAAACAAGAACGACTTCCAGGGATTGGCCAATTGCATCGGGGAGGCGCTGACCAAGCTTCTTAATCCGCGCTTGGAATTTGCACTCGCGGATGCAAAGCGGTGCCCAACATTACCAGAAGGTATAGTCGACCATGAATACCTAATGAACTTGTTTGAGCATTACTCCAATGTCCTCTCCTCACCCGAAGTCTGGTCGATGGTTGAGAAGGCAGGACTCCAAGAGTATTACGGCCTTGCCTCGAGCATTACGGCGCTGCGCAAACTAGCCACCAAAGAAAGCTGCGATGAAAATGATGTCAAACTGCTGTTGGGCACATTGAAGACGCCAACGATCCCTGAAAATGTGGCCAAGCCGAAGAACGAAGAAGATGCGGATTTCGAACATGTCGTGGAACAGTCCGAAAACATGACATCAAAGGCATCGGCAAGAGATAAGATAGAATCAGCAGCGAATTCTCGGAAATCCTTTGGAAAGATTCTGTGCGAGTTCGGCAAAGCAGTGTTCGATCATTATGATCTCAACTTGGAATACCCCGATTATCTCCTAGCGGCAGCACGCGTAGACACGGCCCAAGATTCGAATGACGTGATCAATGCATTGGAGGGCGCGTTTGCAGCAGCGCTCCAAAACACCAAGATGGGCAAATCGAGGTTCATCAAACCTATCGAGGATGCTTTCTCGGCCGCCCAATCCAACGAGGTCGATGCTTGACGAGGGACTCCCCCTCACCTCATAGCGCGTTGCAGATTCTGATCGATCCGGTCGAGGAAGCCCTGCGTCGACAGCCATTTCTGGTCGGGGCCGACCAGCACCGCCAGGTCCTTGGTCATCGCCCCTGATTCGATCGTGTCGACGGTGACCTTCTCGAGCGTCTTGGCGAATTCGAGCAGCGCCACATTGTCGTCGAGCGTGGCGCGGTGCGCGAGCCCGCGCGTCCAGGCGAAGATCGAGGCGGTGGAATTGGTCGAGGTCTCCTTGCCCTGCTGGTGCAGCCGGTAGTGCCGCGTCACCGTGCCATGCGCGGCTTCCGCCTCGACGGTGCGCCCGTCCGGCGTCATCAGCACCGAGGTCATGAGGCCGAGCGAGCCGAACCCTTGCGCCACCGTGTCGGACTGGACGTCGCCGTCGTAATTCTTGCAGGCCCACACATAGCCGCCGGACCATTTCAGCGCCGAGGCCACCATGTCGTCGATCAGCCGGTGCTCGTAGAAGATCCCGAGCTTCTCGAACTCGGCCTTGAACTCGCGGTCGTACACCTCCTGGAAAATGTCCTTGAAGCGCCCGTCATAGATCTTGAGGATGGTGTTCTTGGTCGACAGATAGACCGGGTAGCGCCGGTTCAGCCCGTAATTCAGCGACGCCCTGGCGAAGTCGCGGATCGAATCGTCGAGATTGTACATGGCGAGGCTGACGCCGCTCGACGGCGCCTGGAACACCTCGCGCTCGATCACCTTGCCGTCCGCGCCCTCGAAGCGGATGGTGATGCGGCCCTTGCCCTCGAAGCGGAAGTCGGTGGCGCGGTACTGGTCGCCATAGGCGTGGCGCCCGATGATGATCGGCGCCGTCCAGCCCGGCACCAGGCGGGGAATGTTGCGGCAGATGATCGGCTCGCGGAAGATCACCCCGCCGAGGATGTTGCGGATCGTGCCGTTCGGCGACTTCCACATGGATTTGAGCTTGAACTCCTTCACCCGCGCCTCGTCCGGGGTGATGGTGGCGCATTTCACCCCGACGCCATGCTCGAGGATCGCCTCGGCCGCCTCCACCGTCACCCGGTCGTCGGTGCGGTCGCGGTTCTCGATCGAGAGATCGAAGGAGATCAGCTTCAGATCGAGATAGGGAAAGATCAGCTTTTCCTTGATCAGGGCCCAGATGATCCGTGTCATCTCGTCGCCATCAAGCTCGACGACCGGCTTTTCGACCTTGATCTTGGCCATGGCGCGGATATCCCTCTTGGCGGATGGCAGGGGAGGTGGCTCTATAGCCTCGCGCGTCAGCCTTGTCACCCCGAAGAAGGATGATGCTCTAAGCCATGGCAGGAACCGACTCGAGGAAAGCCTCAAGCCCCGGACCGGCGCCTTGCGTCATTCTCGTCAATCCGCAGCTTGGCGAGAATATCGGCACCGCCGCCCGGGCCATGGCCAATTTCGGTTTGAGCGAGCTGCGCATCGTTCAGCCGCGCGACGGCTGGCCCAACGCCAAGGCGCTCGCCGCCGCCTCCGGCGCCGTTGACGTCATCGCCGGCGCCCAGGTTTTCGACGGCTTGAGCCTGGCCATCGCCGATCTGCATTTCGTCTATGCGACGACGGCACGGCCGCGCGACATGATCAAGACCGTGATCACCCCGGAAATGGCCGGCGCCGACATGCGCTCGCGGATCGGTGAGGGGCAGCGGCTCGGCATCCTGTTCGGGCGCGAGCGCTGGGGTCTCGACAACGACGAGGTGGCGCTTGCCGACATCATCGTCAGCGCCCCGGTCAATCCCGCCTTTGCCTCGCTCAATATCGCCCAGGCCGTGCTGCTGGTCGGCTACGAATGGTACAAGGTCGAGGCCGCCTCGGTCGGCCAGGCTACCCCGGAGCTGCCGGCAATCGCGGTGCCGGGACTGCGCGCTCCCGACACCCGCCCGGCCACCAAGGACGAGCTCGAAGGATTTTTCCGCCATCTGGAAGAGGAGCTCGACCAGGCCGGTTTCTACAAGACGTCCGAGAAGAAGCCCGGCATGGTCCGCAACATGCGCAACCTGTTCCTGCGTGCCGGGCTGACCGAGCAGGAGGTGCGGTCGTTGCGCGGCATGGTCGCGAGCCTGAGCCACGGCCGAGCCAAGCGGGAGCGCTGAAGGGTTGAGCTGGCGCATTCTGATCTTCGACTCCGGCATGGGCGGGCTGACGGTGGCCTCCGCCATCCGCGCCGAGTTGCCCGAGGCAGAGCTCGTCTATGCCGCCGACAGCGCCGCCTTCCCCTATGGCGCCTGGCGCGAGGAGCCGCTGGTGGCCCGCATCGAGACGGTGGTGGCGCGTCTGATCGACGAGATCGAGCCCGATGCCGTGGTCATCGCCTGCAACACCGCCTCGACGCTCGCGCTGCCGCAGCTGCGCAGCCGCCACAGGCTGCCTTTCATCGGCACGGTGCCCGCCATCAAGCCGGCGGCGGCCCAGACGCAGAGCCGCATCATCGGCGTGCTGGCGACCCCCGGCACGGTCGGGCGCGAATACACCCAGGCGCTGATCCACACCTATGCCTTCCACTGCCGCGTCATCCTCCATGGCGCCCCGCAGCTCGCCGAGATGGCCGAGGCGCGGCTCGCCGGCGCTGCCCCCGATCTCGCAGGCATAGGGCGCGAGATCGCTCCGGTGTTCCGCGTCATCGACGGTGAGAGGACCGATGTCGTGGTGCTCGGCTGCACGCATTATCCGCTGCTGCTGCCGGAACTTCGGACGGCCGCTCCCTGGCCGGTGACGTTCATCGATCCCGCCCCGGCCATCGCCCGCCGCACCGCGGCCGTGGTGGCGGGGCTTGCGCCGCAAGGTCCAGGCGCCCGGCCCAACCCGATGCCGGGACTCGTCTGCTTCACCGACCGCCGCGAGCCGGGGGCTGCCTATGCCGCAATGGGCTTCGACCAGGTCCGCATCATTGCCATGCCGGTCGGGGCATGATGCTCCTGAGGACGGCCGCGGCCGCCACCTTGCGCTTGGCACCTCGCCCCTATACATGCTGTTGCCGGAACGGCGACGCGAGGGTTCCTGAGCACCGATGGCGATGACGGCAGAGGAAATCGAGCGGCTGATCCGTGAAGCGCTGCCGGATGCCGAGGTGGAAATTCGCGATTTGGCCGGAGATGGCGACCATTATGCCGCGCGGATCGTTTCGGCAGCGTTCCGAGGCAAGAACCGGGTGCAGCAGCATCAGCTTGTCTACCAGGCGTTGAAAGGGCGGATGGGTGGCGAGCTGCATGCTCTCGCGCTCACCACTGCGCCACCACCGGATGAGCGAAAGGAAACGACATGAGCGATATCTCGAGCTGGATCGACGATCAGGTGAAATCCACCGACGTCGTTCTGTTCATGAAAGGCACCCCCGACCAGCCGATGTGCGGCTTCTCCGGCCGGCTGGTCCAGATCCTCGATTATGTCGGCGTGCCGTATCGCGGCATCAACGTGCTCGAGTCCGATGCCCTGCGTCAGGGAATCAAGGACTATTCCAACTGGCCGACCATCCCTCAGCTCTTCGTCAAGGGCGAGTTCGTCGGCGGCTGCGATATCGTCACCGAGATGTTCCAGTCCGGCGAGCTGAAGCAGCTCTTCGCCGAAAAGGGCGTGGTTCAGCCCGCCGCCTGATCCCAAAGAAGAAGAGTGAGTAGTGAATGGTGAATAGTGAGTAGTTGGGGTCGCGCGTTGCCCTTCAACTACTCACTATTCATTACCCCGTGGCGGCCGCGCATCCCGCCATTCGAAATGCGCGACCACCCTTTCCCGGCGCGCCGGAGGGATCGCGCCGGAAAGAGCCGTTACTGCGTCGGCATCCCCGCCTGGGCGGTGGTCAGCATCTGCTGATGCTCTTGCAGCGTCGGCAGGGTCTTCTCTGCGAAGCTCTTCAGCTTGTCGTTGTCGCCGCCTTCAGCATAGCCGCTGAACAGCGCGATGGCGTCGCGGTGGGCGTCGAGCTGCTGAGTGACATAGGTCTTGTCGAAATCGGCGCCCTGCGCCTTTTTCAAGTCGTCGACCATTGCCTGATGCTTCTGGTCGAGCTTGTCCGGGATCTTGGCCTTGACCTTGGCCTCCTTCACCGTCGTCTTCAGCTCCTTGCCGGCCTTGGTATGATCGTCGATCAGCTTCTGCGCGATGCGTTTCAAGTCCTCCGACTTGGACTGCTTCAGGGCCATCTTGCTCGACTTGATCTCATATTCCCCGCCTGCCGCCGCCTGCTTCACGAACTCGCTGGCTTCGGTGATCTGCGGCATCGCGGCCGCCGAGGTGCCCGCCTGGGTTGTCGTTCCCGTGGTATCGTTCGAGGTTTGCGCAAGCGCGCCGCCCGCAAGCAGGGCGGCTGCGAGCGCGATACCGGCTAGCAATCGCTGTCTCATTGTTGAACTCCGTGTTGCTCCCGTCTGAGCAGGAGGAACGGATGCTGGACGGTGTTGTTCCGGTCCCGGCAAGGCGAGTGAGACAGGCTCGGCAGGCCTCCCATGAGGCCGCAGCAATTGTCGAACCGCCGGAACCTAGGGTAGAGACGGCTCCCCGACCGGAGATGTGCAATGACGGACGTTGCCGAATCACCCTCGACCCGCTGGCTTTATGCGCCCGAAACCATCATCGTCTCCGGCTGCCTGATAGCGCTGATCGCCTTCGGGGTGCGCTCGACCGCCGGCCTGTTCACGGCGCCGATCTCGGACGCCCATGGCTGGGGCCGCGAGGTCTTCGGCTTCGCCATGGCCATGCAGAACCTGATCTGGGGGCTGGCGCAGCCCTTCGCCGGCATGATTGCCGATCGTTATGGTGCCATGCGGGTGGTCATGGTCGGCGCGCTGATCTACGGGGCCGGCACGGCGCTGATGGCCTTCGCCGACTCGCCGGGCGTCCTGTTTCTCGGCGGCGGCGTGCTCATGGGCATCGGCATCGCGCTCACCTCCTTTTCCATCATCATGGCCGCCTTCGGGCGGCTGGTTGCCCCCGAGAAGCGCTCCTGGTCGTTCGGCATCGCCACCGCCGCGAGCTCGATGGGCCAGTTCGTCTTCGCGCCCCTCGGTCACCTGTTCATCGCCGCTTATGGCTGGCAGAACGCGCTGCTTCTGCTTGCTGCCTCGACGCTCTTGATGATCGTGCTGTCGGTTCCGCTCGGCGCCTCCAAGGGCGGAGCGGCCCGCGGCGAGCGCGAGATCGACCTGTCGATGACCGAGGCGCTCCAGCGCGGCTTCGGCCATGGCAGCTATCTGCTCTTGATCTCCGGCTTCTTCGTCTGCGGCTTCCAGATCGCCTTCCTGACGGTGCATCTGCCGGCTTATCTCGTTGAACACGGCATCTCGGCGAGCCTCGCCGCCTGGGCCATCGGCATCGTCGGCCTGTTCAACGTCATCGGCTCCTATTTCGCCGGCATCTATGGCGGCCATGCCTCGCGCCGCCAGGGCCTGGTGTTCATCTATCTCGCCCGCTCGGCGATCATCGCCGCCTTCATCCTCTTTCCGGTGACCGCCATCTCGACCGTGCTGTTCACTGCCTCGATGGGCCTTCTGTGGCTGTCGACCGTGCCGCTCACCATGGGTCTGGTGACGCTGATGTTCGGCACCCGTTACATGGCGACCCTTTATGGCTTCGTCTTCTTCAGCCATCAGGTCGGGTCGTTCTTCGGGGTCTGGATCGGCGGCTATCTCTATGACCGATACGGCACCTATGATCCGGTCTGGTGGCTCAGCATCGCGCTGGGCGTGTTCGCCGCGATCGTCCACTGGCCGATTCGCGAGCAGCTTGCCGCAAGCTTTGCCGCGCCGGCTCCACGGTGAGACCGTGCTCGCCCGGGAACACCGCCTGGCGCTCGGGCTTTTCCTGTCGCTTCTGCTCGCGGCCCTGGTGGCGACGGTGATCGCCGTCAGGGCATCGGCCTTGCCGGACGAAGCGTCGGGCAAGATGCTGGCGGTGTTCGATCCGCGGCTTGACGAGCAGGCGATGTTTGCCGCCCTGGTGCGGGCCGGAGGCCGCCCGCTCCGACGGACCTGGCTGTCTTCGGTGTGGGTGGTGGCGGGCGACACGCCTGGCTTTGCCGGCAGCCTCAGGCAGGCTGGCGCGATCGGCGCCTATGGCGAGCTGCCGATCTCGCCCGAACTCGCCGGCTGCTTTGCCTATGCCGATGCCCGGACCCGCGAGCTGTTCGCCCTGCGCCCCTGAAGCGCCCTCGCGCCGGCCTGTCAGCACTTGTCAAGCCTTGCTGCCAATCGCTTGTTTCAGCAGCAATATTTATCGCGAAGCCTTGACGGCACGAACCGCACTCTCAAACATTGTAACGGATGGAATCACCACCGGAGGATCCGAATGGTCGACCGGGATTTGCAGGCACAGTTCAAAGGCTGGTCGCTGACCACGGCAGAGATCATGTATCGCATGCCCGATTATCGCGACCTGCTGCAAACCTTCATCTGGCAGAACTACGACATCGCGCCGCGTTTCCCGCGCCTCATCGGCTTCCTGAATTTCTGGTCGCGCAATCTCGACGGGCCGCTGCACACGGTCCGGGTCATGCACAAGGGCCTGGTGTCTGCAGCCGAGATGCGGCTTGTCGGCTCGGAATGGCGGCTGCATTAGTCGTCCTGGGTTGGCTGGACCGGGCAGGATCCAGTTCACTGCGGGCGGCCCGTCCTTCGCTTTCTGCCGTTTCTTTCTCGAGCTGTGCCAAATAGCACAGGGCTTGGCAGCGACTCTCGCTATCGATGGATCCGAACGACCGCGCCTCGGATGTGCGCGTGAGCCATTCATTTGATGCCATTGAACAAACGGGGGCGGCAAAGCGATGGCACCTGCTCTGCTGCAGGGCCGATCGGCCGGAGCGGAATTGGCGGCGGGATCACCTGCACGTGCCGCCTGGAAAATAGCTGCACGTTTCCCGGCTCCCATTACGGCAGCCGCCGGAGCAACCGTCAGCGGGCTTTTCGGCCAGGTCTCCGATCGGCCTGAATGGGTCTCCGCCTTCGCCGGGGCCTTCCTGTGGTCCCTCGCCATGCAACTGGCTCTGGAATGCAGGCCCGCGGTGCCGGCCATGTTTCGGCTCTGCGGGCCATGGCTGGCATTTGTCATGCTTGTTCTGGCGGCCTGGCCGCATGGCAATCTGGCGGCAATCCTGATCCTGTCGGCCGCGGGCGCCCTGGCGATCGTCGCAACGCCGCTCGTGATCACCACATCCGATCGATCGGCCATTGTCCGGACGTGGGCATGTCAGATCGCCTGGGCTGGTGGGCTGGCGGGCGCCGCGACGCTGATACTGTGTGGCGGCCTGTCTGCCCTGATATTCGGCATCGACGCGCTGTTCGATTGCAAGCTGGCCTCCCAAATCATCTGGCGTATATGGGTCTGCGGTTTTTGTCTCTTCCTCCCTTGCAGCGCTCTCGCGCTGCTGCCGTTGCCCCACGAAGACATCATCTCCTCCATTCGGCAGCCGGCATGGCTGACCGGATTGCTTGACTGGTTGATTGCTCCGCTCGTGCTCGCTTACGGAGCACTGCTCAATGCCTACTGCCTTTTCACCCTGGTCCAGCGAGAATGGCCGAAGGGTGTGATTGCACTGATGGTGATGGGCTTTGCCGTCACCGGCCTCGTCGCCTGGATCGCCGCCTTCGCTGCGGGGCCGGAGGGAGGCAGGCCCAGCCGGCTTCTCCGCCACGCTTTCTTTCCGGGACTGCTGGCGCCCGCGATCGCTCTCCTCATTGCCGTTTGGATCAGGGTCACTCAGCATGGGGTCACCGAAACGCGTTACCTGCTTGTGCTCACTGCACTTTTGTTGCTTGCATTGGGGCTGAGCCAAGTCGTTCGTCGTCGCGTGCCCGACCCCTCGCTGGTCGCGTTGATAGTTGCCTCAGGCCTCCTGACTGTCTCGGTTGGCCCTTGGGGGCGACCGGCAATCCCACAGGCTGCAAGCGACTCTCCAGCGAAGCGGTCGCATGCGTGCCGGTCTCATCGAAGCGCAAGGTCCGCCTGTGTCGGATGCCGATGCGGCCCAGATCAGCTCGGCGACTCTGTTCCTCGTGGAGCACGAAGAAGAGGCGGGAGTCCTGGCCGGTTTTCGAGTGCCCCCACGAATGTCCCAAAAGCACGAAGACCTCGGCTCGGACGCTTTTGAAAGGAGTGCAGAGATTGTGAGGGCAATGGGCGTGCAGTTCATGCCCTACGAACGACCGGTCAGCAAAGATGACGGCGAGAGGTTTTCATGGATGTCCTCCAGGGATCAACCGATCGTCGTGACCGGATTTGATTACATCGTCTCTGGAGATTTGCCCGCGAGCACAAAAGGTCAGGACTTCGATACGTCAGAAGGAGTCATCCGGCTCATGCTGGACGCGTCCGGTGGTATTCTGGACGTCAGGAGGGGCGATACGATAATGGCGACATTCAAGGTCGGCGCGGCTTTCTCGCCAATTCCGATTGGCGCTCAACCGGTCGAGCTGGAGTCGGTCGCGGCGGATGGAACCAGGCTGCGCATCCTGATCACTCGCGTCGATGGAATCCGTTCGCCGCGGAAACCAATCAGTCTGGACTACGCAAGCTTCCACCTGCTTTTTGGTCGCAGCGCGGTCAAAGGAACCAGGTGAGGGGAAAGGGAGGCGTCGAGTTGAATGGGTCCTGACCCCATCCACTTGCGTTAGCGCGAATAGAACTCGACCACCTGGTGCGGTTCCATATGCACCGGATACGGCACGTCGGACAGGCCGGGGATCCGCGACAGCCGCGCCGTCATCTTCCTGTGGTCGACCTCGAGATAATCAGGAACGTCGCGCTCGGCGAGCTGGATGGCCTCGAGCACCGCGCCCAGGTCCCGCGACTTCTCCTTGACCTCGACCATGTCGCCGGCCCGCAGCCGATAGCTTGGAATGGTGACCCGCTTGCCGTTCACGCGCACATGGCCGTGATTGACGAACTGGCGCGCCGCAAACGGCGTCGCGACGAACTTGGCCCGGTAGACCACCGTGTCGAGCCGACGCTCGAGCAGGCCGATGAGGTTTTCCGACGTGTCGCCCTGGAGCCGGGAGGCCTCGTCGTAAACCGCGCGGAACTGTTTTTCCGAGATGTTGGCGTAATAGCCCTTGAGCTTCTGCTTCGCCTTGAGCTGGGTGCCGAAATCCGACAACTTTCCCTTGCGCCGCTGCCCATGTTGCCCGGGGCCGTATTCCCGCTTGTTGACCGGGCTTTTCGGACGGCCCCAGATGTTCTCGCCCATGCGCCGGTCGATTTTGTATTTCGCGGATGCGCGCTTCGTCATTTCACGGCTTCTCCAAACTCGGGCAAATGAAGACGCGGGCTGAAACGGGCCCGCGGTCGGCTTGCTCATACGCCGAGCCGCCGGCCAAGTCAAACTTCTCCCGCCATGTAACCCGGAAACCAGCCTTCATGGGCGCTCCGCAGCTGCACGAGCGGAACGGTGGCAAGCCCGAGAATGGCAACCGCATTGCCCGTGACGCTGCCGATCCAGCTTGCCGGCACGCCCGCCGCTGTCGCCGCCTCTATGACCGCTTCGACCTGCTCGGGACGGCAGGTCACGACATAGCGGGCCTGATCCTCGCCGAAGAGCTGGGCCTCGCCCGAGGCTCGCGGCAGGTCGATCCGGCAGCCGAGCCCGGAGGCCAGCGCCATCTCGCACAGGCAGGCGAGGAGCCCGCCATCCGAGATGTCATGCACCGCGCTCAAGCTGCCAAGCGCGATCTGCCGGCGCACGAAATCGCCGTGGCGCTTCTCCTGGACGAGGTCGACGGGCGGCGGCGGCCCCGCTTCCCGGCCATGGATCTCGCGCAGATAGAGCGATTGGCCGAGATGCTGGCCATGCGGACCGATGAGCAGTATGGCGTTGCCTTCCTGCTTGAAGGCCAGCGTCGCCATGCGCCTGAGATCCTCGATCAACCCGACGCCGCCAATGGTCGGGGTGGGCAGGATCGACGTGCCGGAGGTTTCGTTGTAGAGCGACACATTGCCCGATACGACCGGGAAGGCCAGCGCCCGGCAGGCCTCGGCGATTCCGGTGATGCTCATCACGAGCTGGCCCATTACCTCGGGCCGCTCGGGATTGCCGAAATTGAGGTTGTCGGTGATGGCGAGTGGCACGGCGCCGACCGCGGTTAGATTGCGCCAGCATTCGGCGACCGCCTGCTTGCTTCCCTCGAACGGGTCGGCCTCGACATAGCGCGGCGTCACGTCGACCGCGAGCGCGATGGCCTTGTGGTCGCGGATCCGCACCACCGCCGCATCGCCGCCAGGCAGCTGGGCGGTGTTCGAGCCGATGACATGATCATATTGCTCGTAGATCCAGCGCCGCGAGCAGAGATCGGGCGAGCCCATCAGCGCGAGGATGACCGCGCCCAAGTCGTTGGGCGAGCGGATGTCGTCGAGCTCGAGCGGGGGAGGGCGGCGCGGTTCGGCCCACGGCCGGTCGTATTCGGGCGCCTGGTCGCCAAGTTCCTTGATCGGCAGGTCGGCTTCGACCTTGCCGTGGTGGCGCACCCTGAAGCGCTGGTCCGGCGTGGTGTGACCGACGACCGCGAAGTCGAGGCCCCATTTTTCGAAGATCGCCTCCGCTTCCGCCGCTTTTTCCGGGCGGAGCACCATCAGCATGCGCTCCTGGCTCTCCGACAGCATCATTTCATAGGCCGTCATGCCGTCTTCTCGGCAGGGGACGCGGTCAAGCTCGAGCTCGATCCCGAGGTCGCCCTTGGCGCCCATTTCCACCGCCGAGCAGGTGAGCCCGGCCGCCCCCATGTCCTGGATGGCGATCACCGCGCCCGACGCCATGAGCTCGAGGCAGGCCTCGAGCAGGCATTTCTCGGTGAACGGATCGCCGACCTGGACGGTCGGGCGCTTCTCCTCGGCATCGCCGGCAAAGGCCGCCGACGCCATGGTCGCCCCGTGGATTCCGTCGCGCCCGGTCTTGGCGCCGAGATAGACGACCGGAAGCCCCACCCCCTTGGCCCTGGAGTAGAAGATCGCGTCCGTCCTGGCGAGGCCCGCCGCCATAGCATTGACCAGGATATTGCCGTTGTAGCGCCGGTGAAAATTGACCTCGCCGCCGACCGTCGGCACGCCAAAGGAATTGCCGTAGCCGCCGATGCCGGCCACCACGCCGGCTATGAGCCGCCGGGTCCGCGGATGGTCCGGTTCCCCGAAGCGCAAGGCATTGAGGGCCGCGATCGGCCGCGCCCCCATCGTGAAGACATCGCGCAGGATGCCGCCGACCCCGGTGGCGGCTCCTTGATAGGGCTCGATGAAGGAGGGGTGGTTATGGCTCTCCATCTTGAACACGATCGCATCGCCGTCGCCGATGTCGATCACCCCTGCATTCTCGCCCGGCCCCTGGATGACGCAGGGGCCGGCGGTCGGCAGCGTGCGGAGCCACTTCTTGGAGGATTTGTACGAGCAATGCTCGTTCCACATTGCCGAGACGATGCCGAGCTCGGTGAGCGTCGGCTCGCGCCCGATCAGCTTGCGGAACCGCTCATATTCCTCGGGCTTGAGCCCGTGCTCGCGGATCAGCGCCTCGGTGATCATGCCGAGACGAGGCTTTCGAACAGCGGCGCGCAGTCGGTCCGGCCATGCAGGCCCTCGATCATGTTTTCCGGATGCGGCATGAGGCCGATGACCGTGCCGTCATGATTGACGATGCCGGCAATATCATTGATCGAGCCGTTGGGGTTGGTCTGGTCGGCATAGCGGAACACCACCCGGCCGTCGCCTTCGAGCGCCGCAAGGGTTGCCGGATCGGCAAAATAATTGCCGTCGCCATGGGCCACCGGCGCCTCGATGACCGCGCCTTTTCGAAGCTTGCGGGTAAGAAAGGTGGTCTCGTTCTCGACCCTGAGACGCACCCGCCGGCAGACGAAATGCAGCGATGCGTTGCGCATCAGCGCCCCGGGCAGGAGGCCTGCTTCGATCAGAATCTGAAAACCGTTGCAAACGCCGAGCACCTTGACCCCGCGCCTTGCCGCCTGGCGAACCGCCGCCATGATCGGTGCCCGCGCCGCAATGGCGCCGCAGCGCAGATAGTCGCCATAAGAAAACCCGCCCGGCAGCACGACGAGATCGACGTCGGAAGGAAGCTCGGTCTCGGTCTGCCAGACCATCTGCGGCGCATGCCCGCTAAAGCGCGCCAACGCCTGCGCCATGTCGCGGTCGCGGTTGATTCCCGGAAAGACGATGACGGCAGACTTCATGGCGTTGTGTCGGCTGCGGCTTTAAAGCTTGCCCCGGCAATCATCGGATCTCGATGTTGTAGTTTTCGATGACGGTGTTGGCGAGGAGCTTCTCGCACATGTCCCGCAGCTGATTGCGGGCCGCCGCATCGTCGCCTGCCGCGATGTCGAACTCGATGAGCTTGCCCTGGCGAACATTGGCCACATCGCCAAAGCCGAGGGCGTGGAGCGCGCCCTCGATGGCCTTGCCCTGCGGGTCGAGCACGCCGTTCTTCAGCGTGATGGTGATGCGCGCCTTCATCCGACGAGCCTGCTCAGCGCTCAGTCGGTCTTGACGAGCACCGGCCGCGACCGTTCCGGCTGCTCGCTGTCGGGGATGATCCCGAGCCGGCGCGCCACCTCCTGATAGGCCTCGACCAGACCGCCCATGTCGCGGCGGAAGCGATCCTTGTCGAGCTTGTCGCCCGACTTGATGTCCCACAGCCGGCAGTTGTCCGGCGAGATCTCGTCGGCCACCACGGTGCGGACCATCTCGCCCTCGTAAAGGCGGCCGAACTCGAGCTTGAAGTCGATGAGCTTGATGCCGATTCCGAGAAACAGCCCGGACAGGAAATCGTTGACGCGGATCGACATGGCCATGATGTCGTCGATCTCCTGCGGCGAGGCCCAGTTGAACGCGGTAATATGTTCCTCCGAAATCATTGGGTCGCCGAGCTCGTCATTCTTGTAATAGAACTCGATGATCGACCGGGGCAGCGCGGTGCCTTCCTCCATGCCGAGCCGAGTCGCCAGCGATCCCGCAGCAATATTGCGCACCACCACCTCGACCGGGATGATTTCAACCTCCCGGATCAGCTGCTCGCGCATGTTCAGGCGGCGGATGAAATGCGTCGGAAGGCCGATTTCATTGAGTTTTGTGAACACGAACTCCGAAATGCGGTTGTTGATGACGCCCTTGCCTTCGATGACCGCCTTTTTCTGGGCGTTGAATGCCGTAGCGTCATCTTTGTAGTGCACAACCAGTGTTCCCGGCTCGGGACCCTCATACAGGATCTTGGCCTTTCCCTCGTAAATCCGGGTGCGGCGCGTGTTCATCGGGTAGATCCTCATTCAAAACACCTCGGGGCGACCGGCCGTCCTCCACCGGACGAACGGAGCAAACCACGTACAACTTGTCGAGAGATTCTTCAGCTTATGTTCCAACGCCAGTGAAAGGGACGCAACTCGATGGAACCGGGTACGGCCACTTAAGTGGACTTTTCGCGACGCAAAATCAATCCGCTTATTCAGCGCAGGCAGCTTTCCCCTGAAGCGATGCTGCGACCCCCGCCCAGGCGACCGTTGCTACCTTGGGTAGCAGATCCCGCCGCCGACCGGAGCCTTGAAGAACATTGCTGCTGGAGAGTTGAATTGCGCAGCCGCGCCGTCTATCTCACCTTGCATCGTAAGGTCATTGTCGAGAGCGCACCGGAGGCAGCTCAATGGACAGTTTCGATCGGCGCAAGGAAGGCTTCGAGCGCAAATTCGCCCATGACGAGGAGCTCAAATTCAAGGCCACGGCGCGCCGGAACCGGCTGCTCGGCCGCTGGGCAGCCGAAAAGCTGGGGCTGACCGGGGCTGAAGCCGAGGCCTATGCCCGCGACGTGGTCAACGCCGATTTCGCCGGCCCCGGCGATCAGGACGTGTTCACCAAGCTCCGCAGCGACTTCGATGCCAGGAAGGTGACGGTGTCGGATCACCAGATCCGCCGCACCATGGAGGAGATGCTGGCCCAGGCGGTCGAGCAGATCCAGGCGGAACGCTGAGGAACCCGGTCGAGGTGCCATGGATCAGAAGGCCCCCACGCGGCTCAGACGGGAAGCGCTGCTGGACGAGCTCGTCAACCTCGCGCTGACCGCCGGCACCCTCGACCAGCTGACGGACAAGTATTTCACCAACACCCGGCTGGTGGTGGAGGCCAATGGCGACGCCGAGGTCACCTATGCCGTTTTCCTGCGGCGCCGCTCGATTGCCGCCCTCGATGCGGTGGTGCGCGTGGTCGAGCGGCTGGTCCCCGGCGCCAAGGTGAAGCGCTTCTATGACGAGGGCGAGCTCGTTCCGGCCGAGCGCAAGATGCTCGAGATCACCGGGCCGATGTCGCGGCTCTCCGAAGTTGAGACGCTGATGCTGCAAAAGGCGGGAATCCCCTCCGTTGCCGCCAACAATGCCTATGAGATGTGCCTCGCGGTCCCCTACGCCGCCTTTATCGACATGCATGCCCGCCACGCCAGCGGCCCCGAGATGAACCTGCTCGCCGCCTATGGCGCCTCGGTCGGTTCGCGCGCCGCCCGCAACGCCGACCCGGCGGTCAAGGGCTTCATCGGCTCATCGCAGGACCTGACGGCGCCCTTCTACGATTCCGAAATGGGGCTCGGCACCATGCCGCACTCGCTCGTCGGCTATGCCCGCGGCGACGTGCTGCAGGCCACCAAGCTCCTGGCGGCACGTCTTCCCGATCTTGCGACCCTCACCGCCCTCGTCGACTACCGCGGCCTCGAGATCACCGATTCGCTCCGCACCGCCCACTGGTTTTTCCGCGACGCCCGGCTCGATCGCGAGGGCAAGAGCTTCGGCATCCGCCTTGATACCCATGGCGGTCGTTTCGCCGAGGGGCTCGACTATGAGAAATCGGTCGATACCGTCGGCAAGTGGCTCGGCGTCGAGGGCGAGTACAACATCGTCGAGCAGGTGCTCGGCCGCAGCGCCGTCCAGCTCGATCCCGGCAACATTCTGGTCGACAAGGTCCGCCGCATCCTGTTCGGCAAGGGCGTCTCGGTGGCCGCCACCATCCACGCCCGCAAGGCGTTGGACGAGGCCGGCTTCGGCGCCACCCAGATCGTCGCCTCCTCCGGCTTCGATCCCCAGAAGTGCCAGATCATGGGGCATGCTAACGCTCCCGTAAACGTTATCGGATCGGGAAGCTTTTTGCCGGCTACGTTAACTGAAACTTACGCGACAGCTGATATCATCATCTACGATGGTGATGCACGAGTGAAGGTCGGTCGCGAATTCCTCCTCGACTGAGCGGGCGCAGCCGATCGGGCTCTGCTTCAACCAGGGACGGCACCGGTTGAAGGGGTTCGAACAGTGTTTGCCAGTGTTTTTCGGCGTCTTGTCTGTGCGCTTTTTTCACCTTTGTTGTTGTTAGCCAGTGCCGGTGCAGCCTCCGCCAGTGTCGTGGCGGTGGTCGACATATCATCGCAGCGGATGTACGTGACGGTCGATGGCGGGCCCTACGCCGTCTGGCGGGTGTCGACCGCAAGACCCGGCTACTACACCCCGCGCGGCAGTTTCACGCCGCATCTTCTCAAGCTGATGCATTATTCGAGCAAATACGAGAACTCGCCGATGCCCTATTCGGTGTTCTTCTATGGTGGCTATGCCATTCATGGCACCCAATATGTCCGCCGGCTCGGCACTCCGGCATCCCATGGCTGCATCCGGCTGCACACCAGCAATGCCGCCGATCTCTATTATCTCATCAAGCGCTACGGTCGTGGCAGCACGCGCATCCGTGTCGTCAATTGACAGCCATTAGCGCGGAACCCGCTGCTCGAGCGGCAGGCCCTGCCGCGCCCACCCGTCGGTGCCCTCGGGATACCACAGCACCTTGCGGTAGCCGAGCGCCATGGCGCGCTTGGCGGCGTTCCAGGACATCCAGCAGCGCTCGAGGCAGTAGAACAGGATCGGTCGATTCCGGTCGCCGTCCGTGGCCGCGGCCAGGCCCTGCTTGAAATAGGCCTCGATGTCCGCCCGCAGGACCCCGAAGCCGGTATTGGGGAGCCAGATCGAACCCGGAACGTCCT
>DATAOT010000041.1:0-3495 GCA_036265615.1 Aestuariivirgaceae bacterium | reverse complement strand
CCACTTGGCGGGCCTTGCCTTGAAGTCGGCCGCCTTCTCGATGGCGCCCGCGAGCGAGAAGACCGTGCCCTCGTCCAGCGCCTTGCCGATCAGTTGCAGACCGAGCGGCAGGCCATTGGCGTCTACGCCGGCCGGCACGCTGATGCCCGGCAGGCCCGCGAGGTTCACCGTCACCGTGAAGATGTCGTTCAGGTACATGGCGACCGGATCGTCCGACTTGTCGCCCAGGCTGAAGGCGGCCGAGGGCGCGGTCGGCGTGAGCAGCGCGTCGCAGGTTTCCCACGCGCGGTCGAAGTCGTCGGCGATCCGGCGGCGCACCTTCAGCGCCTTCAGGTAGTAGGCGTCGTAATAGCCGGCCGAGAGCACATAGGTGCCGATCAGCACGCGCCGGCGCACCTCGGCACCGAAGCCTGCCGCACGTGTCGACTCGTAGGTGTCGACCAGGTCGCGTCCCGGCTTGCGCAGGCCGTAGCGCACGCCGTCGTATCGCGCGAGGTTGGAGGAGCACTCCGCGGGCGCCACGATGTAGTAGGCCGGCAGCGCGTACTTGGTGTGGGGCAGCGACACGTCGTGGATGGTGGCGCCGGCGGCCTTCATCCAGGCGATGCCCTGCTGCCACAGATCCTCGATCTCCCTGGGCATGCCGTCGAGGCGGTATTCCCTGGGCACGCCGACCTTGAGGCCCTTGATGCTCTGGCCGACCGCCGCCTCGTAGTCCGGCACGGGCTGATCGACGCTGGTGGAGTCCTTGGGGTCTACGCTCGCCATGTGCCGCAGCATGATGGCCGCATCGCGCACGGTCTTGGCGATGGGGCCGGCCTGGTCGAGCGATGAGGCGAAAGCGACGATGCCCCAGCGCGAGCACCGGCCATAGGTCGGCTTGAGCCCGACCGTGCCGGTCAGCGCCGCGGGCTGGCGGATCGATCCGCCGGTGTCGGTTGCCGTCGCCGCGACGCAGAGATGGGCGGCCACTGCCGTCGCCGAGCCGCCCGAAGAACCGCCAGGCACGAGCGACCGGTTATGGCGCCGGCCCTTCCACGGGTTGATCACCGGGCCGTAGCACGAGGTTTCGTTGGACGAGCCCATGGCAAACTCGTCCATGTTGAGCTTGCCGAGCATCAAGGCCCCGTCACGCCACAGATTGGAGGTGACGGTCGACTCATAGGTCGGCCGGAATCCCTGCAGGATGCGGCTGCAGGCCTGGGTATGAACGCCCCGTGTCGCGAACAGGTCCTTGATGCCGAGCGGAATGCCCTCGAGCGGTCGTGCCGCGCCCTGGCGCAATCGCTTGTCGCTCTCGGCCGCACTGGCGCGCGCCGCCTCGAAGGTGTCGGCGACATAGGCGTTGAGAACCCGTGCCCGCTCGATCGCGGCGATATAGGCCTCGACGAGCTCGGCGGCGCTGAAGGCGCCGCTGCGCAGCCCCGCCTGCACTTCGGCCAGCGTCAGCTCGGTCAGCTCAGCCATCACTCGACGACCTTGGGCACGACATAGAAATGGTCATCCTGAGCGGGCGCATTGGCGACGACATCGTCGGGCCGTCCGCCATCGGTCACTTCATCGGCGCGCAGATGCAGTTTCCGGTCTACGATTGACGTCAGCGGCGCAACATTTGCCACGTCGACCTCGCCCAGCATTTCGATCCATTGCAGGATGGCATTGAGCTCGCCCTGAAGCTTCGGCAGCTCGGCCTCGGTCACGCGGATGCGGGCAAGCTTGGCGATCCGGCGCACGGTGTTGGTATCGACGGACATCTCTTGAACCGGGACGGGGGTCAGGCGCGTTTGATACCACCGGCCTCCGCGGCCTGCAACGCTTGCCGCTGGCGGCCGGCACTGTCGAAATTGTCTGCCGCGAGCCAGCGTTGAAACGCCCCGTCGATGGCACGCCAATTCTTGTCGACGATCGCGTACCAGGCGGTGTCCCGGTTGCGCCCCTTGACGATCATGTGCTGGCGGAACACACCCTCGAAGGTGAAGCCGAGCCGCTCGGCGGCCTTGCGCGAGGGCTGGTTCAAGGCATCGCACTTCCATTCGAGCCGGCGGCAATTCAGGCTCGTGAGCGCATGGTGCATCATCAGATAGAGCGCCTCGGTGGCCTCGCGGGTCTTCTGGAGGCCGGGTGAAAGCCAGATATGGCCGATCTCGATCACCCCATGCTCCGGCGTCATCCGCATGAACGATGCCATCCCTGAGGCCTTGCCCGTGTGATGCGGCACGATGGCGTAGAACAGCGGGTCGGACGAGGCCTGCCGCTCCTTGAGCCAGGCGAGAAACGCCGGCCGGTCCGCGAAGGGTCCATAGCCGAGATAGGTCCAGATCCGGCCCTCGGGATCGCCGGTCTGGAAGGACTCCCAAAGATCTGTGCCATGCCGTTCGACTTCGACATGCTCGACATCGACATACCGCCCCCTGAGCGGTCCGCCGTCTGGCCGGCGCCCTGCCGGCGGCGACACCGGCGGGCCTACCTCCTGACCGGCCATGGCTAGAGCGTCAGGCTTTCGCCGGGCTTCATGGCCTTCACCTTCGCACCGTCGCCGCCGAGCTCCTCGATGAATTTGTCGGGACTTTGGACCAGCACCGGGAATGTCTTGTAGTGGCACGGGATGATCGTCTCGAACTGGAAGAACCTGCGGCAGGCGAGCGCCGCGGTGCGCGGATTCATCGTATAGCGATCGCCGATCGGGACGATGCCGACGGCGGGACGGTGGATCTCGTTGATGAGCGCCATGTCGCCGAAGATGTCGGTATCGCCCATATGGTACACGCTCTTGCCCTCGCGGGTGCGGATCACCACCCCGCAGGGATTGCCCATATACTGCCCGTCATAGGAGGAGGAATGGTCGGCCCGGACGAAGCTGACGTCGAAGTCGGTGGTGTAGATCGTCCCGCCGGGATTGGACCCCGCGCAGTTCTCGACGCCCTTGCCACCCAGGAATTCGCAGATCTCGTGCACGGCAATCAGCATCGCGCCGTTGGCTTTGCAGATCGATTCGGCATCGCCGACATGATCCTCGTGGCCATGGGTCAGCACCACATGGGTGGCGCCGCGCCCGGCGGCATCCGCTTTGACCGTGGCCACCGGATTGTGGGTGATGAACGGATCGATGAGGATGACCGACTTCGCGGTCTCCAGGCGAAAGGCTGAATGTCCGAACCAGGTGATCTTCATGCGGGTCCGGGCCTCCTGAATTTTGATTGCTGATCCGCCGATTTGACCAGTTGAGCGGCGTCTTGACAATGCGACCCGAACCGCCCAGCTATGTTAATGTGATTAACATTCACGAAGGAGGTCACGATGTGCGGGATGCACCGCGGCATGCGCCGCTGGCGACGGGGCTGGGCCGAAGAGGGCGGGGATCAGGAGGCGCAGCGCTCATGGTGGGCGGGTCATCCTTTTCGCTCCAGCGGCAACCGCGCTTTCGACGAGTACAAGGCCGAGACGCTGAAGCGCCTGGCCGAGGAGCAGAGGGAATTCCTCGCCTTTCTCGAGCGC
>DATAOT010000040.1:0-9509 GCA_036265615.1 Aestuariivirgaceae bacterium | reverse complement strand
CCGATGGCGGCTGGATCGGCAACGATGCGCGCGACGATCTCGATGCCGCGTACCGGTTCCTTCGCGAGATAGAGCATCGGCTGCAGATGGTCGCCGACGACCAAACCCACACGCTGCCCTCAGACCGCGAGGGCCTCGAGCATTTTGCCCGATTTGCCGGCTTCAAGGACCGCGATGCCTTTGCGGCGAAGCTTGTCGACCATCTGCGCAAGGTCCAGCGGCAATACATCAAGCTGTTCGAGTTCAGCGCGTCACGGGCCGAGGAACTCGCGCTGTCGTTTCCCGAGGACACGGACGACAGCGACACGCTCAATCGGCTCGGCGCGATGGGCTATCGCCAGCCTTTGGAAGTGTCGGCGACCGTCCGCCGCTGGCTTGCCGGCTCATATGCGTCGCTGCGCGGCGAGTTTTCCAGGAAGCAATTCTCCGAGCTGGTCCCGGTGCTGCTCGATCGCCTGGCGCGGACGGAAAGTCCGGAAGCGGCGCTCAACGCGTTCGACCGGTTTATCGGCGGCCTCAACCGCGGCGCGCGGCTGTTTTCGCTGCTCAAACAGAATCCCGATCTGGTGACCCTTGTTGCGCTAACGCTCGGCACTGCGCCGCGGCTTGCCGACATCCTGTCGCGCTATCCGGAGGCGATCGACGCGCTGCTCGAGCCGAGCTTCTTCGGAGCGTTGCCCGACGAAAACAAGCTCGCATCCAACCTGCGGGGAAGCCTCGGCGAGGCGCAGTCCTACGAAGATCTCCTCGACCGGCTGCGCATGTTCAGCCAGGAGCAGATGTTCCTGGTCGGCGCGCGCATCCTGTCCGGCACCGTTTCGGCAGAGCAAGCCGGCGGCGCCTTCGCCCGTCTGGCCGACGTCGCGATCCGGGCGTTGCACCGGCAAGTGGAGGAGAGGTTCGCTGAGGCCCATGGGCGTATTCGCGGCCAGAAGACCGCCCTGTTGGCGCTCGGCAAGCTCGGCGGCCGCGAGATGACGGCGTCTTCCGATCTCGATCTCATCCTCATCTATGATCATGAGCCCGGTGCCGAGTGGTCGGACGGTGCCCGCCCGCTGAGCATCGGCCAGTATTACGCCCGGCTGACGCAGCGGCTGATCGCGGCGATCTCGGCCATGACCGGCGAGGGCCGCCTCTATGATGTCGATCTGAGGCTGCGCCCGTCCGGCAACAAGGGACCAGTCGCGACTCATCTCGACAGCTTCCGCAGCTACCATCGCGAGTCCGCCTGGACCTGGGAGAGGCTGGCGCTGACGCGGGGCCGGGTGGTCGCCGGCGATCCCGATCTCGTCGGCGAGATCTTTCATGCGGTGCGCGCGATCCTGTGCGGCCGCCGCGACGGCGCGGCGGCCCGCGCCGACATTCTCGACATGCGCCGGCGCCTGCTCGCCGAACTCGGCGGCCGCGGCCTGTGGGACCTGAAACATGTCCGCGGCGGCCTGGTCGAGATCGAGTTCATCGCCCAGGGCCTGCAGATCCTCCATGCTGCCGAGCACCCGGCAATACTCGACCAGAACACGCTCGCCGCTTTGTCGCGGCTGGCAGCCGCCGGCCTGCTCGCTTCATCTGACCACAATGTGCTCAACCAGGCGGGCCAGCTCTACAGCCGCCTGACCCAGCTGCTCCGGCTGTGCGTCGCCGGCCGCTTCGAGCCGGCCGCGGCGCCCGAGGGTCTGCGTCGCTTGGTCGCTCAGGCGGCGGAGGCGCCCGACTTCAACACCGCCGAAGTTACGGTCGCGGATGCCCAGGCGTGCGTCGCCCGCCTGTTCGATCGCCTCCTCGGGCCGGTTTAGGATAGCCGACGGCCCCCAAGGCCGTGACTTCATTTTGCACGCCCTGACTGCAGGTGCAGGCACCTCCGATTGCATTTTTGCCAGCCGACCGACGGATTGCCGCTTTGTTCCCCGTCAAGAGCTATGACCGGCGGCAATTCCGCTGCCGGCCGTGAAGTCCGGGGAGGATCTCCATGTTCAAGCTCTTGCCATCTCTAGCGGTTGCTTTCGCTGTCGGATCGCTGCTCTCACCGTTAGCTCGCGCCAACGAGCCCGGCATTCCCCGCAGCGAGCATCTGTTCGGGCGGCTCGACACCAATTCCGATGGCCGGCTTGCCATCGAGGAGATCCGCCCGAGCGCCGAGCGCCGGTTCATGCGGCTCGACACCGACGGTGACGGCAGGGTGACCACGGCGGAGATCGACGCCTGGCTTGCCAAGATTGAGGAGCGCCGGCGCCAGCGGATTCTCGATCACATGGATCTGGACAAGGACGGAGCCGTGACCAAGGCCGAGCTCGACGCCTATCTCGAAAAGCTGTTTGCAACTGTCGATGGCGACCATGATGGCGGCGTGACACTGGCGGAAGCCCAGGCCTATCATGCCGCGAAGGCCAGACGGACCTCCCGCAAGGACGCCTCGGGCAAGCGGGAACAGCCCTGAGATGTGACCCCCGGCCTCGCTCATGGACCTTGCATTGCACTGGGGAGCGGCCTTGCCCGCGGCAGAACCGGAAACACCCCCGAAGGCCAAGACCGGTTCGTCGCGGGGCGCGGACGACCTGCTTGCCCGGCTTGCACGGCGCGACGAGGCGGCCTTCGCCGAGCTCATCCGGCACCATTTTGACCGCATCTACCGCATCGCCTGGCGTGTGCTGGGCGGTGCGGCGGATGCCGAGGACGTCGCCCAGGAAGCGTTTCTCAAGGCCTGGACTGCGCCGGGGCAGATCCGTGACGCACGGGCGATCGGTGCCTGGTTGTCGCGGGTGGCCACCAATCTGGCGCTCGATCGCCTGCGGCGGCGCCGGCCGGATGCGCCGGGCGAGCTGCCGGACCTCGCGGATCCCGCCGCTGCGGCCGATCGCGGCTTGCAACGGGCGAGCCTCGAGGCGGAGGTGGCGGCCGCCTTGACGGCGCTTCCGGATCGCCAGCGCGCTGCTCTGGTCCTTGTGCATTTCGAAGGTCTGGGCAACGTTGAGGCTGCCGAGATGCTGGGGGTGAGCGTGGAAGCGGTCGAGTCGCTCCTGGCGCGCGCCCGGCGGAGCTTGAAACTGGCATTTGCCGACCGCTGGAGGGAGCTGGTCCAGGAGCTTTCGGATCTATGAGGTCGCCGGCATGAAGCAGAATGACACCAACGGTCACGACCGGCTTCGGCAGCTCTATGCAGCCTATGGCGCCGATCCTGCACGCTGGCCCGAGCATGAGCGTTGGCGTTATTGCGACACGCCGCCGCCGGAGCTCGTCGAGGAGCATAAGGACGCGCACCTGATCGACCGGCTGCTCGCCAGGCATGCCGTTCCCCCGACGCCTGTCCAGGACCATCGCCAGCTCATCGCTGGCGCTGCTGCGGCGCCAAGTGCGAGGCGTCTGATCCGCGGCCGTCGCGTGCCGCTGCTCATGCGGGAATGGCCGGCTGCACTCGCGCTCGCCGCCTCTCTGGCGATCGGCGTGTGGATCGGCGCGGCCGGCATTGCCGATGATCTGCTGCCCTCGCTGCTGGCCGGTCCCGTCGATAGCGACACCGTGGCGCTCGACCCGCCGGACAATCTCGATTTCGATTCCGGGGGAGGGACCTGATGCAGCCTTGGCGCCTCGATCCGCGCAATGTCGTGCTGCTGGCGTCGTTGGCGTTCAACTTGCTCGTGCTCGGCGCGGTCGGCTCGCATGTCCTGTTCGAGAAGCCGCATCGCGAGCGCTATTCCGGGCCGGCCTATACCGACACCCTGCCGCGCAGTTTCTTCCTCGCCCTCGATCCGGAGCGCCGCCGGGCGCTGGCCGATCGCTTTGCCGACGACCGCAAGGCTTTCCGCGACGGCCGCCGCGACATGCGCGAAGCGGCGCTCAAGGTCGCCGACACCCTCAAGGCGCAACCTTACGACGCCGCCCAGGCCGAGGCCGCGCTCGCCCGTTACGACGAGATCTCGCGCGGCATGATCGACCGCGGCTCGCGGGTGTCGCGCGAGCTCGTGGCGACGCTCAAGCCGGAAGAGCGAGTCATGCTCGCCAGCGCGATCCGTGATCGGATCGAGCAGCGGCAGCGCCGCTGGCAGCACGGCCATCGACGCGAATAGATCGAGAGCCGGGAGGCGCTGGAGAGCATGATGTGTTTCGAACGAGTCTTGATATCTCCCTTCCCTCATGGCCGGCCCCCGAGCCGGCCATCCAGAGTATGATGCAGGAAAAAGTTGGATGGTCGGGTCAAGCCCGGCCATGAGGGGGACTGGCGGGGCCACCTCATGACATCATGCTCTAGGCCGCCGCCGATCCCGTTTCCGGCGTCGGGATGAGGATTGTCACCGTCGTGCCGCGGCCTGGCTCGCTGTCGATCTCGATCGTGCCGTCATGGAGTTCGACCAGCGACTTCGAGATGGCGAGGCCGAGCCCCGAGCCGGACCGCGTCTTGGTGAACTGATTCTCGACCTGCTCGAATGGCCGGCCGAGCTTCGGCAGTTCGCTTGCCTCGATGCCGATTCCCGTGTCGCTGATGGCGATCTCGGTGGCGCCGCTTAGTCCCCGCACCGCGACCCTGACCTGGCCGCCTTCCGGGGTGAATTTCACGCCATTGGCCAGGATGTTGATCAGCACCTGCTTGAGCGCTCGCCGGTCGGCGGTGATGTCGAGGGTCGCAGGCACCGCCCGGGCGATCTTGACGCCTCCCTCGAGCGCCCGTGGCGCGATCATGCGCAGCGCGTCCTCGATCATTGCCACAAGGTCGAACCGCGCCACCTCGAGCTTGATCCGGCCCGCCTCGATTTTCGACATGTCGAGAATGTCGTTGATGACGTCGAGCAGATACTGCCCGGAGCGGTGGATGTCGCGGGCATAGTCGACATATTTCGGCGTCGTGATCGGGCCGAAGATCTGCTGCTCCATGACCTCGCTGAAGCCGATGATGGCATTGAGCGGCGTCCTGAGCTCGTGGCTCATATTGGCGAGGAACTCCGACTTGGAGCGGTTGGCGGCCTCGGCCCGGGTCTTTTCGCGCGAATATTTCTCGGCCAGGTCGGCCAGCCGCTGCGACTGCTGCTCGAGCGTCAGCCGCGACTTCTGCAGGTCGCGCACCGTGTTCATCAGCTCGCGTTCGGATTCGCGCAGCTTCTCCTCGTTGCGCTTCAGCGCCGTGATGTCGGTGCCGACCGAGACGAAGCCGCCGTCCTTGGTGCGCCGCTCGTTGATCTGCAGCCAGCGGCCGTCCTCGAGCTGCACCTCGAAAGTCTGTCCCTCGCCGAGCTCGGCCCCCGCCAGCGCCATGCGTTGGCGCACCAGCGGCTCCTTGGCGGCGCGCGCCAGCTCCTCATAAGGCGTCTGCGGCTGGCAGACATGGGCGGGAAGCGAATGGAACTGCTGATATTTCGAGTTGCAGACGACCAGTCGGTTGTCGGCGTCCCACAGCACGAAGGCTTCCGAGATCGCCTCGATCGCGTCCTTGAGGCGGATCTCCGCCTCCTGGTTCAGGCGATCGGCGAGCTTCTGCTCGGTGATGTCGATGGCGATGCCGACAAGATGCGGCGCCTGCTCGTCCGGCGCCGCCGCGAGCTCGCAGCGCGCCCTGAGCCACACCCAATGCCCCGCCCGGTGCTGCATGCGGAATTCCTGGTCGATCGACGGCTTGCCGCCGCGCAGCATCTGGTCGACCAGCGCATCGATCGAAGGATCGTCGGGATGGAGGCGCTGCGCCACCGCGCCATAGGTCAGGACGTCGTCCTGCGGCTCGAGCCCGAGAATGTCGAACATCGATTTGGACCAGAAGATCCGCCCGCGCGCGATGTCCCAGTCCCACAGGCCGCAGCGGCCGCGGTCGAGCGCCTTGTCGAGCCGCTGGGTGGCGACCGACAGCGTCCGGTCGGCCTCCGCCGCCCGCGCCGCCTGCCAGTGAAAGGCCGCGCCGAGCAGCACCAGCACCCCGAGCGTCACCACGAACAACGTGACGATCTGCGCCACGTCGGAGCGCCAGGCGGCGAGCACCGCGTCGCGCGAGTGGATGACGAGCAGGCTGCCGGGATAAGGGCTGAGCGACTGCATCTTGACGAAGGCGCGCTCGCCGTCGTTGAGCGTCGTCTCCGTCATCTCCTCCGAGGCGTCCGGCGCAGCGGCGAGGAAATCGGGTCCGAAGATCTCGGCGAGCCGCTTGCCGGCAAGCCAGCTGTCGGCCGGCGCCGTTGCCCGGATGCGCCCCGAGCCGTCCATGATGGCGAAGATGCGCCCGGCCTCGAGCGCATGCGGCAGCAGCACGGCCGCGAGGTCCTCCGAGTCGGGCACCCGGTGGCTGGTGCCCGCGGCAAGCCCGGCCCCGAGGATCGCCGACAACTCGCTGGCCGCGATCTTCAGATGCATCACCGATTGCCGGTTATGGGCGTTGAGATGGTGGTCGCGGCTGACCAGGAGCTGCAGCGTCAGCGCCGTCCCGAGCGTCACCAGGAAGAGCACGATCAGCACCGTGATCAGGTTCCTGAGCGCCGTCTCCGAGATCTTGATGGCCGAAAGCCCATGTATCGCGAGCGGCAGTTTCAGCGCGCGCTCGCGTCCAAACAGCTCGAGCAGTTGAGCCTTGGGCAAGTCCCATCACCCCGCATGCGCGAAGCCGCCTCAAGCCGGCGGCCTTGCGATTCGGAATCCTATTGATTCGAAAGAGCGATGATTTGGCAAGCCGCTTGCGCAAAGCCGCACGCCGACTCGATCGATTCGGCCCCGGAACGATGCACTTTCTGACAATTCGGAACAGTAGCCTCGAAAATAATCGCTCGTGATTATGCCAAACGGCACAGGCGCGACCATGCCGGCAGCTTATCGTCGACCCGAATCGTCGTTTCGTCAGGGGGAAGCCGTCATGGGTGATGTCGGATCGGTCGTCAGGGCGTTGAGAAGCGCCAAGTCCGCTGTCGTCGAAAATGCCAAACAGGACTTGAGGTCGTTGCGGCACTTGCGGGGCCGCGCCAAGGATTGGTGGCTCAACCGCCGCGTCGACATGGGGTCAGGCAGGGTGGAACAGCCTTTGCCGTGGGATGAAGCGACCGGAGGGCACATTTGGCGCGACGCGGAAAGATGCCTCCGTGCCCTCGACGAGAAATCGGATGATACGCGCGCTGACTCGATCTGCACCTACGAGGAGGGGGTGGTTGACGCAATCACATCCTTTGCCAGGACCGCCAAGGACTGTGCGGGTGATCCGGAAAGCTGGGCGACGGCGGAGCTGGATTTGAAGAAGGGAAACAAAGGGCCTCGATCCCAGCTCGAGGAACAGTCTGTGATCATGATGCGTACAGCACTCAGGGATCGCGCGAACAAGAAACCGGACGAGAGCCTTCAACATCTGCGCAACCAAGCAGACAATTTCTTTAACGCGCTGGATAAGATCGAGGGGCCGGATGGAAAGAAACTCGATCCCGAAGTGATTCGGACGAGCAGGGCTGTTCTTGGGCTCATCATGGAGGCGTGCAACGAACGTTTGGCACGCAAAAAACTCCCGCCGCATTTTCTCGGGCCGAAGCGCAGCAAGCGAAAACAGAAGCCGGAATACCAGAAGGTCAAGGACCGCGCCATCAAGCGAGCCTTCACGAACTTTGTCGTGGAACCTGGTCTCCTGAATGCGCTGGTCTCGGGCGAAGACCCGATGCCGATGGTGAACAAGCTGAGCGACGTATACCGGGTGTTTGGCGAAGAGAAGCTGCGCGTCGCACTGTGCTCGACGTTCCGCGATTTTCGCAACGCGAAGGATCGCAATCCGAACGACTATCTCAAGCTCAAGCCCGCGATCGATCGAATGGGCCGCCGCGCGGCTGCTCTTCTCGAGATTTCGAAAGACAAGCCAATGCTGCGTTTCAAGGCGGAGGCGATGAAGGTGGTCCACGACGCCTATTACCTGGCGACGTTCCCGCCGGACAAACGCGATCTGAAGGGTATTCCGCCCCTGGAGCGGCCCGCCGTCGCGGACCAGGCGTGGGCACACATCAGGCGGACGGTGGGACCAAAGAGACCGGAACTCACCTGCCGGATCTATGCTGTGGTCGAGTCGGTGCTTCTCAAAAACAGAGATGTCGCTCCCATCGAGAAGTTGGTGGATTTTCTGGCCTGGGGTGACACGTCGAACATTTGGCAGCCGCTCGTCGCCGCCTTCGGAGTTCTTCCGCCCCAAGATGTCGAGCATTTGCGGATCTTCGGAGCAACGATGGAAATCATTGCTCAACACGACCTGCCGGCGGATACGCCTTGGCGCGCCAAGGCCAAGACCCTCGGCAGTGTCGCAGGCATCATCGCTCATGCCCATCACTCGGCCCATGACCCGGACGTGTCACCACCACCCTGGAGAACGGACGAAACCGACCATGGGCGGTTCTGCTACCAGCTCCTTGTCAAATATGCCTTCGAAACGCTCGATGATGTCGACACCTATGTCAAAAGTCTGAAAGGCCTTCTGAGTCTCGCCCATCGCGACAAAGATGCGTTCTTCGCTGCTGTTGACCAGGTATATGAGCGAAGATCGTCATCAACTCGTGCGACCCTGCTCGAGAAAGTTCGGGCCGCGGATGCCGCCATCACCTCTCGGAGCGATCTCGATTATGAGATCTACGAGATGTCAGAGAAGATCCTCGATCGACTCCGCGGGCCTGTGGCGGTGTACCAGGATGAGCGGTTGCAGCCCGACATGGAGAGTTTTGCTCCACCTCTCGTCCGGAGTGAGGTGACGATCATCGATTTGCCACCCCTCCAAAGAGGGGTGATGATCACCCAGAATGCGGTGATGGTCGCCGACGAGGAGTTGGGACACGCAACATTCAACCGGTCATCGACTCCAGAGCTCGATCAGCTGCTCGCTGAATCGGAGTCAGGCGCTCTTCCCAGGACGGCGCCCCCGGGCAAGCTCGATCAGCCAGATCCAATCCAGGTCTCGCCTGATCGATCGCAAACATCGGCTCGGCGCTGGGAATTGCGTCCGCATTGGAAGAAGCCGCGGAAACGCAAAGTCGACTCCGAACCGGTTGAACAAAAACTGGAATTGTCTGAAACCAAGGTGGGGTTATCGGAAGCCGATATTCGGCAAGCCCGAGACAAGCTAGCGATCGCCATCAAGAACGGCGATTTCGCCCGTTTCTTCGTCGCCATCCAGACCATCGAAGCGATGAAAGCCCAAAACGCGGATATGGTCCGTGCCGTTCTGGAAGAGAAATGGATTAGCTTTAATCGCAGGTTTTGGGGCGTTGTTCAGGCGGTCTGGGACGCGGTCCAGAAGAGCGCTGATTTTACAGATGATGAAAGGACGGAGGTTGCCCGGGTCAGGCGAGCCTGGACGTTCCTGAGGGCCGAGCTAGAATTGGGAAGCGTGGCGACCGAGGCCGGGGAGACGGAAGTCGACAAAGCCGTAAATGAATTGAAGGACGCATTGAAGGTACTACAGCTACTAAGCCTGTAGCTCATCGCCTTCCGCGCAACAGGCGCTGCCATGCCTTCACCCAAAAATAATTGCGAGCGACTATGCCGAACAACACAGCTCGACCGCTGCAGGCGCATTAGAATCGAGTCAT
>DATAOT010000039.1:0-2186 GCA_036265615.1 Aestuariivirgaceae bacterium | reverse complement strand
CGACCTCTGCCTTCGGAGGGCAGCGCTCTATCCAGCTGAGCTACGGGTGCCTCGCTTTCGAGCCCTGAACCTATAGCGGAAGGCGAGGGGGCAAGGCAATCGCCGGCCTCGCGGTGTTTTCCGGCGAACTGGCAAGGAGCGCACCGTCGAGATGTCCCGGAGACCGGCGTGAAGCAGAAGGAGACCGCTCCACGCACTCCATCGGTCTCCGGGGAGCTTGGCAATCAACAGAAGGGGTTCGTTGATGCTGTCAAGCACCCGATATTTATTCCGCTCGGCAGGACTTTCAAGATGCTCACCTCGCGCCGGCAATTCTCGCTGACGATGCTGGCGATGATCGCCCGATCGCTCTCGCGCCGCAGCAAGCGCCGGCTCCGGTTTCGCCGCATTGCAGCAATGCCAGTGCGCTTGTTCACGCCGGCCAAAGGTGATAGAGCCAGTTGCGGTGCCTATTCGCCGCTTGCCAGCGCGACTCTTTCCAAATTCCATGAAATGCTTGCTCTTCGAGCTTCGGCATCGAACGGCTTTTGGAGGCGACCACGATGCAGAATCAGGAGTTCGTCCCGCTGGGCTCCGCCGAGCTGCAAGAGTTGTTCGATGATGCATGGACGGAGTTCAAGGCGACTTCGCCGGTCGGCATCGACCTGATTGCAGAGGCGTCCTTGCGACGCATGATTGCCGCTCGCCTGATGCGAGCCGCGGAAATGGGCGAGACTGATCGTGTCGCTCTGAAGGGGCTTGCACTCTTCGGTCTTTGACGCGCGTTCCGAAGCTGCGTTGGGAGAGCGGACCATGCGGGTCAGGCACATCACCGTGAGCATTTCCCGGCCCTGCGGGGACGTCTACGAATTCTTGGCCGAGCCCGCAAATTTCGAGCGCTGGGCCTCGGGCCTGGGGAATGGCTTGCGCCGCGTCGGGGGCAAGGTTTGGCGGGCCGAGGGCCCGGACGGCGGCGTCACGGTTCGCTTCAGCGACCGCAACGCCTATGGCGTCCTTGATCACGAGGTGGAGACGCCCACGGGTGAGCGCATCCTGAACCCGATGAGGGTCGTTCCGAACGGATCGGGCTCCGAGGTCGTGTTCACGGTGTTCCAGCGTCCGGGCGTGTCGGACGAAACCTTCGAGGCCGATGCGAACTGGGTGAGCCGGGATCTTCAGGCGCTCAAGCAACTGCTCGAGTGAAATATCCCGGCATGCGCCGCGACGGCGGCTGACCGAGCGCGGCAAGCTCGGCAGTCTGCGCCGCGCATGGGCCTTCCGGCCCGGATCTTGCTCCGGCATCGGCAAAACCCGGCTCACCATCCCATAATCGGACAAGGCTGATGACCACTGGACCGAATGCGCGCGCCCGAGCCGCCCGGCTCGACTGGATCGATTGCTGCAAGGGCATCTGCATCATTCTCGTGGTCATGATGCATTCGACCCTCGGCGTCGAGAAGGCGCTGGGCTCGACCACCTGGCTCAGCGCCTTCATCGCCTGGGCAAAGCCGTTCCGCATGCCGGATTTCTTCCTCATTTCCGGCCTGTTCCTGTCCCGCCGCATCGCCGCGCCGTGGCGTTCCTATATCGACCGCAAAGTCGTGCACTTCGCCTATTTCTACCTCCTCTGGATGACGCTCCAGCTCATGGTCCGCGGCCCTTCCATTGCGGCCGATGACGGGGCCGCCGCGGTCTTCACGACCTGGCTCGACGCCTTGATCGATCCCTTCGGCACCCTGTGGTTCATCTATCTACTGGCGGTGTTCTTTCTCGTCGCCAGGCTCTTGCGCGCCGTTCACCCGGTCCTGGTCTGGATCACCGCCGCCGTGCTCGAATCGGCCCACGTCGCGACCGGCAACATGGTGATCGACGAGTTCTCCTCCCGCTTCGTCTATTTCTACACCGGCTTCCTGCTCGGCCCCTGGATCCTCGCCGGGGTGAAAGCCCTGTCGAGACGCCAGATCGGCGGGCTTCTCCTCGTTCTCCTGACATGGGCCGCCATTCACACGACCCTCGTGGCGCGGGGCACCGCCAGCTGGCCGGGGGTCAGCCTCTTCCTCGGCTTTGCCGGCGCCGGCGCCGTCATCCTGACCGGCGTGCTCCTCGCCCGCACCAGCCTCGCCGCCCCGATCCGCTATGCCGGCGAGAATTCGATCGTGATCTATCTCGCTTTTTTCCTGTTCATGGCGAGCACCCGCTCGCTGCTG